>NZ_DALZDK010000015.1:34674-109839 GCF_031978665.1 Niallia sp.
AAGCAGATTATTTCATGGATATTTTAAAGGAAGTTACTATTTCCTTTATCGCGGTAGATGAGGCTCATTGTATTTCACAATGGGGACATGATTTTCGGCCAAGCTATGCAAAGATTGGCTACATGATCAATAAATTATCTGTAACACCCTTAGTCGCAGCGTTAACAGCGACTGCGACACCTAAAGTCCATGAGGATATCTGTCATTTATTAAATATTCCATGGGAAAATACTGTTAAGACAGGTTTTGCACGTGAGAACTTATCCTTTTCTATTGTAAAGGGCCAGGATAAAGGGAAGTTTCTTGAATCCTTTCTAAAGAAAAATAAAGACGAATCAGGCATTATTTATGCAGCGACTAGACAAGAGGTTGAAAAGCTCTATGATCGTCTGTCGAAAAAAGGGTATGCTGTTTCGAAATATCATGGAGGAATGAGTGATTTACAAAGAGAAGCTGAGCAGCAAGCATTCATAAAAGATGATGTGTCGATTATGATTGCAACGAATGCTTTTGGAATGGGTATTGATAAAAGTAATATTAGATATGTCATTCATTATCAACTTCCTAAAAATATGGAAGGCTATTATCAAGAAGCAGGGAGAGCTGGACGTGACGGATTACCAAGTAAATGTATTTTATTGTACTCCGCACAGGATATTCGCATTCAGCGCTTTTTAATAGATCAGACAATTAATGATCCAGATAAACAAAAGCAAGACATAGAAAAATTACAATCGATGATTAATTTTTGTCATACGGAAGATTGTCTGCAAGAATATATATTGAATTATTTTGGGGAAGAGCATACGGAAAAGTGTGGCCAATGCTCTAACTGCACGGATGAACGAAGTGTAATTGATGTTACAGTAGATACCCAAAAGGTATTGTCTTGCATGATTAGAATGGGTGAAAGATTTGGTAAAACCATGATTGCGCAAGTATTAACTGGTTCGAAAAACAAAAAATTAATCGATTTCCATTTAGATCAAATAAAAACCTATGGGCTTATGAAAGAGCAATCAGCAAAGGAAATTAGTGATTTTATTGAATTTCTTATTTCCGAACAATATATTGATGTAAGTTCAGGTGCAATGCCCATTTTGAAAGTATCAAATAAAGGGAAAGAAGTTCTTTTAGGCAATTTAACGGTCGAACGAAAAGAACAGGCAGTGACGGTGAAAGTATCCGAAAACAACGCTTTATTTGAATATTTGAGAACGATTCGAAAACAGTTGGCAGAGGCAGAAAATGTTCCTCCTTTTGTTGTTTTTTCTGATCAAACGTTGCGGAATATCTCGATAACAATGCCAGTGACGCAAGATGAATTTAGAGAAATAAAAGGAATTGGCGATCATAAACTCCAAAAATATGGAGATATCATAATAGAACATATCGTAAAGTTCAAAAATAACCAGCCTGATTTATCTGAATTAGATACAAGTGATAGAGTGGAGACAGACACAAAAAGGGAAAAACGAACAAAGAAAAGTGTGGAAAATTCCCATTTACTAACGTTAGATTTATGGAAAAACGGTTTATCCATGAAGGAAATAGCGAAAGAAAGACAATTAAATGTGCAAACAATAGAAAATCATTTACTTCGATGTGGAGAAGAAGATTTAGAGTTTGATTGGACGGAAATTCTTAAGCCTGAAGACCAAACGCTGATTATTGATGTCCTTCAAAAAGTAGGTATGGATAAACTAAAACCGATTAAAGAAGAACTTCCAGATAGGATTACTTATTTTATGATTAAAGCAGCCATTATGCTAGAAAAGCGCGAACAGCAAATTTTAAATTGATAAACAAAAAAGTCATTGATGGATTGATTTAAGTAAATCATTCCTCAATGACTTTTTTTGTATTATAAACTGCTTAGTAAAGTTTCTTTTAATTTACTCATGCATGCCTGGACTTGCTGAATCGAAGGGAAGGTTGCTTGTGCTAATCGTTCATTTCCGCCGCCTTTTCCTTCAAAAGATTGAATGATTTCTTTAAATAGATTGCCGCAATGAACAGCATAAGCTCCATTATGCTGCAGAAGTACTTTTTTATCTATTTCTGAACTAAATAGAATGATATGATTAGATTTTTGCAATATATATTTAGCTAGGTTAGATAAGTCTTTCATTGATTTCTCTTCAAAGGGGACGCAGATAACTATTTCATTTTGACTAGCAAGAATTTGTTCTGCGAGAAACGTAGTATATTCTAATTTTAGCGTTTCTAATTCACGGTTTAAAGCCTTCTTCTCTAATTCTAATTTGTTTACGCGATCCGATAGTTGCTGTTTATTTGTTTTAAAATGGTTGCTTAAATCATCTAATATCGATTGAGATGCTTGATAATCATAGATAGCTCTCCAGCCACTAAGGAAAAATACTCTCGTCTGCCCACGATGTTTTTCCGTCTTGATTAATTTAAAAACGCTTAATTCGCCAGTTCTTAGTACATGTGTACCGGCACATGCAGAAAAATCAATTCCATCAATCTCCACAATTCTTATATCGCCCGTTACTTTAGGTAGTTTTCTTAATGGGATTTTGCTAACTTCTTCATGGGTCGTAAAATAGGTTTTAATTTCTAAATTCCTCATAATGTATGTATTACAGATATGTTCAATTTTCTCCATTTGCTCATTTGTTAATTCGGGTGTATCCACATCAATCGTGGTATAATCTTTTCCTAAATGAAAGCTCACTGTCGGAATACGATAAAGCTCATCTAGTACAGCTGATAAAAGATGCTGAGCTGTATGCTGCTGCATATGATCAAATCTTCTGTTCCAATTTAATTCACAATCAACATACTTACTTGCTGGTTTGTTTTCAACGAGATGATAGATTTTGTTGTCTTTAATCTGGACATCTAATACGCTGATGCCACCAATTGTTCCAGTGTCTGCAGGCTGACCGCCACCTTCTGGATAAAAGGCGGTTTCTTCTAAAATGACAAAAATTTGATTATCTATTTCTATAATATCTTCAATATTGGTTGACCATTTTGTTTCATATGGTGTGGCATAATACAATTTCGTTGACATTTGTAGCTCCTTTATAACGTTTTCCCTCATTTTACCATAGTTATGAGTTTTGAAAATAGAGTGGATAGAAATTTGTGGTTGTGGGTGGGGGAATATTTTTATTGGTGGATTATGATTGGTGAGGATAGTTTGGCTGAAAAATTTAAAGTTTGGCTGATAAGTAAGCAGGTTTGGCTGAAATACTCAAAGTTTGGCTGATAAGTGAGTTGGATTGCCTGATATTTTTCAAATTCAGCTAATTTTGAGTAATTTCGGAGTGAAAACATTTCAGCCAACTTGTTATAAGCAAAAGCATCGATAATAATCGTGAAATAGCGCTGCGAAATCTAGAAAAAATCTTCCTTACACATAAATATTGGCTGTACTGGCAATAATAAATAAAAAAGGGGGCGCTTAGATGTTTTTTAACCGGAAAGGTGCAGAAGAAAAACCAGAAGAAGTATTAATGAGTATGGAAGTTTATGCATGTAATTCGTGTAATGGCTGGATGAGAAAGGATTTTGCTACAGATGATCTCCTCTGTCCATTATGTGGAGACCAAACATCGGTGGAAATGAGAGAGCTTCCCCAAATTAGTAATTAATCGTTAAAAGAGCGATTGTCTTAAACTTCAATTAGTGTGGACGAACTCCCATTGATTGAAGTTTAATATTAGGCTAACAGCGTTTTTCTAGTGATAGACTATTAACTATAACTAAGCTTTGACCCACTTCCTCTATATACTCCGATTTCTCCATCTCTCCTTAAACAACCAGTACCTTTTTATTAAACAGATAAATTAGGGGAATTAATGTGACTAATTTGTGAATGATTTGCAGAAAAACACTTTCTTATCTGTTTTATTTGATTTACAATCAAATAGAATGCAATCCTAAAGTGAACGATACTCACCGCTTTGGGGGTGTATTATTTTTTGGAATAGATTAGGAGGATTTTTGTTGTATAACTCCATTTTGATTTTTATTAGCATCCTAATCGTCTATATGGCATGCTACTCTTCCTTTGACTTATTTCAACTAGTGAAAAACAGGGAGAAAAATAGTAGGTTTTTATTTTTAGCAAGTACATTTACGATTGGGTTTGGATTTTGGATATTAAGTTTTATTGACATGATGATTACAAATGTTTATGCTACGGCAAACTATAATATCCCTATTACTATCTTATCGATGGTAGTTGGTATCTGTTTTAGTGGAATGGCATTTTATGCGTTATTAGATAAGGAAAAGAAGAAAAGAAGAATTTACGTATCGGCATTCTTTTTTAGTCTATCTTTATTATCTGTTTCCATCATTGGCTTTTATTCGATTGGTAGTAAGGTGTATTATCAAGTCCCGCAATTATTAATAAGTTTTATGTTGTTATTTTTCGGCTTTTTTATTTCGATTTGGCTTTCTTTTTATCCTGTTAATGTTGCAGCTTCCTTAAAAAAATGGATTCGTCCATTGTGCAGTTTATTGATGACAGGTGTTTGTATGATTAGCCATTTTATTCTGTTAAGCAATATTAGCGCGCCAGAAGTTGCCATTGCAAGAGATTCATATGAAAGCAGTTTTATCATTTACATAGCTTTATTTGTGTCTTTATTAGTTTTAGGTGGATTAATTGGAACGAGTACATTAATTGGGGAACGAATAGATGTTGGAGCAATTAATGTCAGAGATATGCAGCACGCACTGGATGAGTCTGCAATCGTTGCTTTTACGGATAATAATGGCATTATCACCTATGTAAACGACAAATTTATAGAAGTATCAAAATATAGCCGCGAAGAATTACTTGGTCAAAATCATCGAATTGTCAATTCAGGGCATCATTCACCTGAATTTTTTCGTGGGCTATGGAAAACGATTAAGCAAGGACAAATTTGGAAAGGGGAAATCCTTAATAAAGCAAAGGATGGCACGCTTTACTGGGTGGATACAGTTA
This sequence comes from Niallia sp., assembly GCF_031978665.1. NCBI lineage: Bacteria > Bacillati > Bacillota > Bacilli > Caryophanales > Bacillaceae > Niallia > Niallia sp. The sequence continues at coordinate 39,647 of NZ_DALZDK010000015.1, forward strand.
TTGTCCCCTTTTTAAATAAAGAGGGAGCCCCATATCAATATGTTGCAATAAGAAGAGATATCACCGAGCAAAAGAACGTACAGCATCAACTAGAAGAGTCTGTACGCGAAGTAAGTGATATTACATATGCTTTAGAGCAATCGAGCATAATCGCTTTTACGGATAAAAGAGGGATAATCACAAACGTTAATGCAAAATTTTGTGAGATATCTGGCTATAGTCGCGAAGAATTGATAGGCAAAACACACCGTATTGTTAATTCGGGATATCATTCTAAAGAATTTTTCCGAAACGTTTGGCAAACGATAGCAAAAGGAGAGATCTGGAAAGGCGAAATTCGAAATAAAACCAAATCTGGTACGTATTATTGGGTGGACACGACCATCGTTCCTTTTTTAGATAAAAACAATAAACCGTATCAATATTTGGCGATTAGAAATGATATCACCGAAAAGAAAAGAACGGAGGAAGTTCTTCATCGACAAGATAAATTGGCAGCTGTTGGTCAATTAGCAGCTGGAGTTGCGCATGAAATTCGGAACCCATTAACTTCTATTAAAGGCTATGCTGAGTTTTTAAGCATGGAGGAAACGGAAAAGGATAGACGGGAATACTTTGATATTATTTTAGACGAAATAGAAAGAGTAAACTCGATTGTAGAAGAATTTATGCTTCTTTCCAAACCAACTGTTTCTGTGTTAGAAAAAAAGCCACTACTTCCGATCATAGATAATGTTGCTTCTATATTAGATTATCAGCTACGGAAAAATAAAATCCAATTGCATCGCTCCTATGAAGACCCAAACCTTCTAGTTGAATGTGATGAAAACAAATTAAAACAGGTTTTCTTGAATTTTATTAAAAATGCAGTGGAAGCAATGCCAAACGGTGGATCTATTGATATTACGGTAAAAAAAGAGAATGAGAACATTAGTATTGTCATTAAAGATACTGGAATAGGGATGTCAAAAGAGCAATTAAAGAAATTAGGAGAACCCTTTTTCACGACCAAAAAAGACGGAAACGGACTGGGGTTAATGGTCAGCTTTAAAATTATTGAAAATCTGAATGGCGAAGTATATATAGACAGCGAACTAAATAAAGGAACAAGCTTTCATATCACTTTACCAGCAGTGGATCGATAAATGAAAGATATTCTATATAGCTAGCTTGATAAGATTATTGAAATGGTTAATTTAATAGCGAAAACCAAAGAAAAATCTAATTTTAACAACTACTTCCAATTAAACCGAAACAGGCAACTGTTATTCGATTATTCTGACGATTCGTATTCTGTTTGTTAATGGATTGTCATATAAGTAATCGAATTAACAACTGCCTGTTCTTTTTATTTGGCTTTTTCATGATAAGATTATACCTGTTAGCTCAACTGGAGCTATTCTAGGAGGTATAAAAAAATGAAAAAAATCTTTTCTATTCTAACTTGTGCATCATTACTTACAACAGCTGCTCCGTTTGTAGGTGCGGAAGAAATCAAAGTAGAAAAAGGCGATACCCTTTGGTCCATTTCACAAGAAAAAAATGTAAGTATTGATGATATAAAAAAATGGAATGACTTAGATAGTGATATCATTAAAGTAAATGAGACACTAACCATTAAAGAAGAGAAGAAGTATAAAGTTAAAACAGGAGATAATCTTTGGAAAATTTCTCAAAAATACGATACAACTGTTGATCAACTGAAAAGCTGGAATAAATTAAAGAGCGATACAATACATAAAGGTGACGTATTGATTGTTTCAAAAAATAATGGTTCAACAACTAGCAGTAAAAGGCAGACAACTACAGTAAATAAAGCTGTAAAAGCTGAAAAAACAGTAAAAGCGGAAAATACAGTGAAAACGGAGAAACCAAAAACAACAGCTTCAAAAGAAATTACAGTAACAGCTACGGCGTATACTGCTGATTGTGAAGGTTGTTCCGGTATTACAGCGACAGGTATTAATTTAAAAGATAACCCTAATAAAAAGGTTATTTCCGTCGATCCTAATGTAATCCCACTTGGTTCAAAAGTATATGTCGACGGATATGGAACAGCGATTGCTGGAGACACCGGCGGAGCGATCAAAGGGAAGAAAATCGATGTTCATGTACCAACAAATTCTGAGGCATTAAACTGGGGAAGAAAAGAAGTATCAGTAAAAATTCTTGACTAAGTAAAAATAAAAATTGTTCGTAAAGATCATGGCCTTTCACTTAATAAGTAGTGAAAGGCCAATTTTTTCGGACAGTCCTTTTTTTGGAGGCTTTTGCTCAATTCATGCCATGAAAAAAATCATAACACTCTAATGGAAGTTAGTATTATTTATTTATCGTCTCATCCTTCTCAGTATGAAGAAAGAACCGTTGGATTGGCTGTGTAATGCTCTTCATATTATTCTCTATTTTCTCAGCTAAATAATGAACCCTTTCAAAGAGAATTTCTTTCAAATGCTCTATTTGTCGACTTAGTTTATTCACATTGCCATTCGTCTCTTCCATACTTTCAAGGATAGTTTGGTGAAATATCTCTTGGATATCTAACTTTTCTGAGATATTATGATAGCTGGATCCTGTTTCATCTAGTTTTGTTTTCATTTCAGCAGCAAGATCATTAAATTCATCCATTTTCTTTGCGATTAAGGAAATGTCCTGCTCCTGAAATGTCAATTGGTCAAATAAGGCTGTGTGACGAAGTGCTTCTTCGCTCATTATTTCTTTTTGTTCTTTTGAAAGTGCAACAAGGGAATCCAGTTGTCCCTCTATTTTTGATGTTTCCTTATCTAATGTAGCGAGCTTTGTTAATAAATCCTTTGAAACCGCGTCATTAAGCTGCAATTTGGAATCAATTGCATTGATTTGCTTAAAATGTTTCTCCTGCCTCTCGATTGAATCTTCCTGAAATTTCGCAACTAAATTGGCTAAATAATCATTTTGAAGTTTTTGAGTTAATAAATAATCTTGTAAATAATTGTATTGAAAGCGTGATTGGTTATTTAATGTTTCTGCAGGAAGTTTTGGAAGATAAACCTTAGAGGACGGTACAACATGTTTATTTGTGGGCATTTTACTCCTCCTTTCATCCTTCTTTATCCTATTTTAAGGAAGGTGAAAGGGTGCAGAGGCAAATAATCTTGAAAGAGAAGAAAATAGGAAATATCTACATTGAACAAAACAGCTTGGGTCTGTAAGTACTTTCTATTTTCTTCTCCTGTAATTACATAAACGGAGGAATCCCTTTACTTATTTCTGTTAATATTGAAGTAATGGATGCGATATCTTGATCGTCAATATTAAACGTTTGCCTAATCTTATTTTCTAAATCTTTACTAACTCTTCGTTTTCCGACTTCCACCAAGGCAATTAATGCAAAGCTACAATTTAAAACACGTGCAAAGTCTCTTTGTGTCATTTCATAATTTTTTCTGATAAATTTAATGATTTCTTTATTCATAGTCCACCTCATTTAATTAAATAAAAAGTATAAATAAGAAAGACGAAAAGAAGAATGTATTAATTCAAGATACGTGCATTATAGATGATAATGATAAAAATGTAAATATATTAAGCTAGTAAAATATATTGTTAAGAATGATTTAAAGGTGAAAAAATGAAAATGATTAATAATTTAGAAAATTTGTTCGAAATAACTAAATTGATGTAATTTTATTATATAATTAGTCCAATGACATATAAAAATGTAGCAATTAATATGATGTAATAACATGATATGTGATAAAAAGTAACAAAGAGCGGTGAATAAATTCTAACTATTGGAGGAATGTCGATGTCTTCCGATCATTATTCTGTTATTGATTCTGTCATAACCGAGAAGAATACCGGTTATTTAGCAACAATTGTGAAAGTAGAAGGTTCAGCCTATCGTAAAGAAGGAACGATGATGTATATCTCTGACAAAGGCTTGGAAAGAGGCTTGCTTAGCGGCGGCTGTGTCGAGCAGGATTTACTTGCAAGAATTCACCAGCAGGAGCAAGCGGAGCCCTTCCTTATGGAATACGATTTACGCTCAGAAGACGATTTATCTTGGGGGCAAGGAGTCGGTTGTGATGGGAAAATTTATATCATGGTTGAGCCGATTACGATGGAAACAAGAATGGTTTTTCAAAAATTGAAAATCGATTTAATAAATGGCAAAAGTGTAAAACTTGTTAAAGCATTTAACAAATTTAGTAAACATGTTGAAAACACAATAATAGATATTGCAGAGGATCATGTAAATGATTTGCCTGTTAACACAAATTTTAGCAGTGAAATAGTCTTGTTCACCCAGAAAATATCTCCCCAGTCTAAATTAATTATATACGGGGCAGGACCTGATGCAAGGCCAGTCGTATATTTTGCAAGTAAAGCAGGCTTTCATGTTACTTTATCTGATTGGCGAGAAGCGTATTGTTCAAAAGAATATATTCCAGATGCGAATGAATATGTTCTAGGTTCTCCAAAAGAAGTAATGGAAGAAATAAATCCTACAGAAAATGATTATGTCATTACGATGACTCACAGCTTTATGAAAGATCAAGAAATTGTCGATTACTTCCTTCCTAAAAAGGTGAAGTACTTAGGTCTTCTGGGATCCAAAAAGAGGTCGGAAAGATTATTAGCTGGAAAAACAGAAGCAGATTGGATCCACTATCCAGCTGGTTTGCCCATTCATTCAGAAAGCCCTGAAGAAATCGCAATTAGTATTGTAGCAGAATTAATCAAGATAAAAAATCAGAAAAATGCTGAAGCTAGGGTAAGTCTATGATTACAGCTATTTATTTAGCTGCTGGAAAAAGTAGTAGGATGGGAGAACATAAATTATCGCTGCCTCTTAGTGAGGATACCATTGGCAATGTAGCTTTATCCGAAATACTATCAGCAACATTTATTGATTATGTACTAGTCGTTGTTCAACCGTCTGACTGTTTAGGGTGGATTTCACAAGAAAACAAAGCTTTGTTAAATGGAAAGAAAGGCAAAGTAATTAGATGTGAGGAGGCAAATCAAGGCCAGTCATATTCTTTAAAGGCAGGATTTGCAGCAGCAATGGAAAGAAAGGCAACTAAAATCCTAATATGCTTAGCAGATCAACCCTTTGTTACGGCAACTATGCTTAGCAAACTAGTCAAAACGCCCTTGCATCCACCTGATGAATACGTGGCAAGCATGCATAATGGGGTGATAATGCCCCCTATTCTTTTTCATCCCAATGTTTATGAAAAAATAAGTCAACTTTTAGGGGATGAGGGAGCTAGAAAGCTATTAAAAAGAGGAATTTTGCAAGGTGAAAAGATTGAATTTTCAGAAGAAATATACTTTATCGATATTGATACAAAAAATGATTACGTCAAAGCGCTAGAAAGGAGGAGATAAGATGAAAATTTCTGCCGACGCTTATCCGACCACTGTTGAGGTACCAAGCACCTTATCTGCTGTTAACGAGCTGCAAAATCAACATACAATGATTATTTCCGGTGGAACGATTCTCCAAATTAATTGGGAAGCTGGTGTAGAAAAACCTAAACACCTTATAAGCACGGACAAATTACAGGAGTTAAAAGGCATTTCAGCAGTCTATTTGGAAGGGCAATTAAACTTGAAAATCGGGGCAGGTATGACGATTGCAGAATGCTTGAATAGTCCAATCGTTCGCAAGAATGCCTCCATCCTCGCTGAAGCCTGTGAAAAAATCGCTGCACCTGCTGTTCGTAATCGGGGAACAATAGGTGGCAATATTTGCAGTAAAATTGGCGATACCATACCGGCCCTATTAGTTTTAGATGCCCAGCTATCCTTGTACAACGGGGAATTAGAATACATGATTTCTTTACGGGAATGGCTGACAAAGCCAAATCCGCCATCATCTGAGCTGTTAACAAGTGTATACATTCCCATTGCTTCTACGAATTTACCAAACTATTCTTTTTTTAGAAAAATAGGCAGAAGAGAAAGCTTTACAGCAGCTATTATTTCTATTGCAGGCTATATAGTGTTTCAAGAAAACCATATACAAGCTGCAAGACTTGCAATTGGTGGAGGAGCACATCTACCTTGTCGATTAACTAGTGCTGAAAATGAGCTCGAAAAAGCAGTTGAAGATATCAAGTGGCCACTTTTATATGAAGTAATACAAGATGATTTTTCATCGTATACAGATCCCTTTGTCACAGCAGAATACCGAAAAAAGGTCGCAGCAAACCTGTTTATAGCAAATATAAAAGAAGCTCTAAATCCAAAATGAAAGGAGTAGTCAAATGGTTCTTGATATAACTAGCGCAGGCACCCGATGGAAAATACGCCGGGACGGTGAACCTAAAGTTACAGGTAAGCTGAAGTATTTAACCGATATGGCTTTCCCCAAAATGCTTTATGGAACGGTACTAAGAAGCGAGCATCCACATGCAGAAATTAAATCAATTGATACAAAAGAAGCAGAGGCATTCCCAGGGGTTGCTGCTGTTATTACATATAAAGACGTTCCAGGATTAAATGGTTTTGGAATTGTTATACAGGATCAGCCTGTACTTTGTGAAGATAAAGTTAGATATGTTGGGGACGCTATTGCTGCTGTAGCTGCTGAAACAAAAGAAATTGCCCAAAAAGCAATCTCGTTAATTAGAGTAGAATACAGTCCATTACAACCATTAACAGATCCGGAAGAGGCTTTGTTGGAATCCGCAATTAAGTTGCATGAAAAAGGCAACCTCCTTCATCAGGCTGCTTTTAAGAAGGGAGAAAGGGCGATAGAAGAGGCTTTTAACGAGTGTACCATCATCGTAGAAGAAACGTATTATACACCAAGGCAAATGCATGCGTATATGGAAACAGAGGGTGGGGTGGCTGTTCCAGATGAGGATGGAGGAATTACTGTATATGCACCAACCCAGCATGGGTTTAAGGATCAATTGCAGCTTTCTAGAATACTAGCCATTTCTCCGGAAAAAATCCGCATTATTTCAAGTCCGATTGGAGGTTCATTTGGAGGGAAGGATGAATTGAATATCCAGCCATATATTAGCATCTTAGCCTTTAAAACTAAGCGACCTGTTAAAATTCATCAATCAAGAAGAACCTCGATAAAAGCGGGCTTAAAAAGACATCCAATGAAAATTTATATGAAGACAGGAACGAATAAAGCAGGAAAACTACTTGCACATCAAGTAAAGATCATTGCAGATACTGGTGCTTACGCAACGTTAGGTCCCGCGGTTTTAGATTTTGCTGTAGAGCATAGTGCGGGACCATACCTTATGAAAAATATAGAGGTCCATGGATATTCAGTTTATACAAATAACGGAGTTGCTGGTGAGTTTCGTGGATTTGGCGGAAATCAAATAACCTTTGCCTTAGAAACCCAAATCGAGCGGTTGGCTGAAAAGGTAGGAATAGATTCAACAGAATTTCGTCTAAAAAACTTGCGGCAGACTGCGGATCTTGGGCCAGTAGATCAACCGATTGTTCCTACAGATGGGGCAAATGCTGTCCTTACAGAAATCGTAAAATCACCTATTCTTCAAAGGAAGAATGATCCTTTTTCCTCAAATGACTGGAAGATAAGAGGGCGAGGTTACAGTATTACTATGCATGGCGGTGGACTTGGTTATGGCAGACCAGATCCATCTGGTGCACGCTTATCCTTAAATAGCGACGGGAAATTAGAGGTTTCCTTCGGCTTTGAGGAATGTGGGCAAGGATTAATCCCAACCATTGATATGATTATGACGGAAACATTTAACTGTGACTCAAAGGATGTAGAAATAATAATCGGAGATACCGCAAAAGTACCTCATTCAGGCTCATCAACTGCATCTCGAGCGACGAATATGGTGTGGCTAGGTGTAAATAAATTGAAAGATCCTTTTAGTGAGAAAGTGTTTGCTGCAGTAGAAAAACTAATAAACATACCGAAAGAAAACCTTTCTCTTGGCAAAAGGGGAATTTGGCTTAGAGAAGAGAATAAGGAACCACAGCTTTTATTAACATATAAAGAATTAGCAATATCATGTGATGAGCTGCTAACTGTTACTACTAGTTATCATTTTCCGACTACTCCTCATTCAATTGATGGGGGACATTTTTTATATACATTTGCAGGTGTAGCGGCCGAAGTGGAGGTGGATCTCTTAACAGGGAGAGTAGCGGTAATGAAAATGGACCATGTCATTTCTGCAGGGCAGGTTGTAAATCCAATGGGGTATTTAGGTCAGATTGAAGGTGGAGCAAATATGGGATTAGGCTTTACGCTGATGGAAGACGCTGTTATGGAAAATGGTCGATATATGACAGAAAACTTGGATACTTATCTCATCCCAACCATTTTAGATATTCCTAAAGAAACAAATGTCTTTGCAATTGAAGAACTAGTTAGTGGTGATATATATGGACCAAGGGGAGTCGGAGAAATTGGTACCGTTGCAGTTGCACCGGCCATCGTTTCTGCCATCCATGATGCTACAGGGATTTGGCTGAATAAGTTGCCTGTTCAAGCAGATACAATATTGAAAGCTGTAGAAGAGAGAATTTTAATCGGATAGGAGGCGTGAGATGGATACCAAGAAGATAATCGAAAAAACAACATGCTTTAAAGTCAACGGACAACAAATAGAGCTAATGCTCCCGCCAACGTTTCGTCTTGTTGACATACTTCGTGATTCTTTATCCCTTACTGGAACGAAAGTAGCTTGTGAAGTTGGAAGATGTGGAGCGTGTTCGGTCATCATGAACGGCAAACTAGTAAACTCCTGTTTAATTATGGCTTATCAGATGGAAGATGCGGAAATTTTCACGATTGAAAGCTTATCAGAAGAGAGACTTCATCCAATTCAAGAGGCATTTTTACAGGCTGGCGCTCTTCAATGCGGTTATTGTACACCTGGTATGATTATTGCGTTAAAATCCTTACTAGATGAGAAGGAACAACCTTCAAAAGAGGAAGTTTTAACAGCATTATCCGGAAATCTTTGTCGGTGCACAGGCTATGAAGGGATATTGCGAGCAGTCGACCTTTTAACAAATAAATAAACGAACAAAAGCGGAAGGAATGAGGATATGTATTCGATAGAAGAAATTAATGCGATGAATCGACAGGAGTTTATTGGAAAAATTGGCTGGGTTTTTGAGCATAGTCCGTGGATTGCCAATAAGACATGGGATTATCGACCATTTCCCAGTCTACATGTGCTCTATCAATTAATGGTACAGGCAGTAACAGAAGCGCCTCTTGGCGATCAATTGGATTTAATTCGCGCCCATCCTGATTTAGGCGGCAAGTTAAAAATGACCGATTCTTCGGTTAAAGAGCAAAAAGGAGCTGGACTAGATAAACTTACGGAGGAAGAATATTACGAATTTGCGGCATTAAATAAAGCATATGCCGAAAAATTTGGGTTTCCATTTATACTTGCAGTGAAGGGGCATACAAAGGATAGTATTTATAAAGCGATGAAGGGAAGAATAACTCAAACCCAAGAGCAAGAATTTCAAACAGCGTTAACGCAAATATTCGCGATTTCAAAATTTCGATTAGATGAAATTGTTAAACTAGAAACAAAAGGACAAGGAGCATAGTATGAAAACAGGAATTACAACTCACGTATTGGATTTGACACAGGGAAAACCTGGTGCAGGAATTAAAGTGGAGTTATGGAAAATATCAGATTCAGGTCGAGCCTTTCTAGCTAGTGGAGTCACAAATGAAGATGGCAGAGTCGATACCATATTATTAGAAAAAGTAGAAGACGGGGAATATGAATTAGTATTTTTCGTAAAAGAGTATTTTCAAAGATTAGAAGTGAAAAATAATTTTTTGACGATAATCCCAATCCGTTTTTCTACAGACAAAACACAAAGGCATTATCACATTCCTTTATTATTATCTGGTTGGGGATATCAGACCTATCGAGGGAGTTGAATAAATTTGAGGGAATTCGATTTAGTAATCAAAAATGGAATTATTGTAAGTGAAGAAAAGCTATCTAAAGCAGATGTTGGGATAAAAGACGGGAAAATAATAGAAATAGGTATACATATCAAGACTAATCAAGCAAATCAAATCATCGATGCAGATGGCTTATATTTATTTCCAGGAATTATTGATTCCCATGTGCATTTCAATGAACCTGGTAGAAGTGAATGGGAAGGATTGGAGACTGGTAGTCGAAGTTTAGCTGCGGGCGGCGCTACATTATTCTTTGATATGCCGTTAAATAGTCATCCACCCACAACAACAGAACAAGCTTTTCATCAAAAAGATGCAATTGCCACAGAGAAATCAATCATTGATTATCGTTTATGGGGCGGAGTTGTGCCAGGTAATATAGCCGAGCTAGAAAAGCTTGCACAATGCGGTGTAATTGGTTTTAAAGCGTTTATGTCCAATAGTGGAATAGATGATTTTCAAAGTGCAGATGATCGGACTCTACTAAAGGCAATGAAAAAAATCGCAGACCTACATAGTATTTTAGCTGTACATGCAGAAAGTGATACGATTACAGAGTTTTTAAGTGAGGAGATTAATAGTCTAAGTGATAATACTGCTTTAGCTTTTTCGAATGCTAGACCAATTTTCTCCGAAATAGAAGCAGTTCAACGCATTCTCGCATACGCAGAAGCAACCAAATGCAAAGTGCATATTGTTCATATAAGCAGCTCACAGGTCTTAGAGCCAATATTAACAGCGAAACGAAAAGGACTTGATATAAGTGTGGAAACTTGTCCGCACTATTTATCCTTAACAGTAGATGATTTAGAGGAATTAGGAGCTGTGGCGAAATGCGCACCACCTTTACGATCAAAACAAGAAGTTGATAATCTATGGGAAGCTATCAGAAAAGAAGAGATAGATGTGATTGGGTCTGATCATTCGCCTTCTTTACCTTCGATGAAAAATGGAAATCTACTAGAAGCATGGGGCGGTATTTCTGGCTGTCAGACTACTCTTTCTGTGTTAATTGAAGAGGGTTATTGGCAAAGGGGGATTTCGTTAAGTTCACTCGCAAAAATTACAAGTGCAAATCCAGCCAAAAGATTCGGGTTATATCCAAATAAAGGAAGCGTTTCGATAGGGAGTGATGCAGATATCGCGATAGTCAATTTAAATGAAAAGTTTACACTAAAAAAGGAAGATTTATATTATAAAAATAAAATAAGCCCTTATATCGGAAAGACCTTTCGGGGGAAAGTAAAAACAACAATAAGTAGAGGAGAAATTGTATATTCTGCCTTTTGAGGATAGTAATTCATTCACTTCAAAGCGATTATTTTGCTATCGGACAGATTAATATGAACATGGAAAAAAGCATTGGAAAAAATCTGATGCTTTTTTTGCATTTTACTTAAAAAAAATGCTTTTTGTCAAAAAATACAGCGATTACATTAGTTTAGCAAAATCCGAATTATTTACAAGTAACATAAATAAATGTTCGGAAATTAAGAAAAAAATGCTTGAATCGACAATGATTTTACGTTATTATGCAGAATAAAGGGATAATTATTTTGTTTAGGGGGATTGGCATCGTGGTAGGAACTCCAAATACTTCACAAGCAAGAAAAATCATGTTATTAGGTTCTGGGGAATTAGGAAAAGAAGTGATTATTGAAGCCCAGCGTTTAGGAGTAGAGACGATTGCTGTGGATCGTTATGACAATGCGCCAGCAAGTCAAGTTGCACATCGCTCATATACAATAGATATGCTTGATGGCGAACAATTGAAGGTGCTGATTGAAAAAGAAAAGCCAGATTATATTGTTCCTGAAATTGAGGCAATTGCAACTAGTACTCTATTAGATTTAGAAAAAGACGGCTATACGGTAATTCCAACCGCTAATGCTACTTATTTAACAATGGACCGCGAAGGAATTAGAAGATTGGCAAGCGAGACGCTAAAAATACCTACAGCAAAGTATGCTTTTGCAAACAATATAGAAGAACTGGAAGAAGCAGTACATAATATTGGGTTTCCTTGCGTGATTAAACCAGTCATGAGTTCCTCTGGTAAAGGGCAGAGTATTTGCTGCAGAGTGGAAGAAATTGAATCCTCTTGGACGGAAGCAGTAGATGGAGGAAGAGGCAAGAAAACACGCGTAATTGTAGAAGAGTTTGTTGCATTTGAATCTGAAATAACACTTTTGACAGTCCGTTCCGTTAATGGTACTACCTATTGTCCTCCAATTGGTCATACACAAAAAGATGGGGATTATATTGAATCATGGCAGCCTCATTATATGTCCGCTGAACAATTAGCGGAGGCAGAGGAAATCGCAAAGAAAATTACAGATAGCTTAGGTGGATATGGATTATTCGGTGTCGAACTATTTTTAACCGCAAATGGTGTGTTTTTCAGTGAAGTTTCACCAAGGCCCCATGATACAGGGATGGTTACGATGATTACCCAAGACCTGTCCGAATTTGCTTTACATGTGAGAGCGATTCTTGGCTATCCTGTTACAGGTGTAAAATTATATGCTCCTGGTGCAAGCAAGACTTTAAAAGCAACAAAAGAAAGTGAAACATACTTGATTACTGGTATTGATGAAGCGTTATCGGTTGAAAACACACAGGTTCGGGTGTTTGGTAAACCGAAAACGACAAAAGGAAGAAGAATGGCAGTAGTATTGCATACGAATGAAACAGTTGAATTAGCATTAGATGGGGTAAGAAAAGCAGCAGACCCGCTTGCTATTTCTTATAGTGAATAAATCTATACTTTGTTAAATAGTTATGATCGGCAAATAAACATATTAGGGGTATGACACAAATGAAAACAAAAAATCGTTGGCTAATCGCATTATCTGCAGTTGGTATTCATATTTCAATCGGGTCTGTTTACGCATGGAGTGTTTTTACGAAGCCGCTTGAAGCTCAGTTTAACTGGAGTTTAACTAGTATTTCATGGACGTTTAGTATCGCTATCTTATTTTTGGGCTTATCTGCTGCTTTTCTTGGTCATTTTGTAGAGAAATATGGTCCTCGTGCATCTGGCAGACTTTCCGCCTTTATGTTTGGTATAGGGATGGCTGGTGCTGGCTTTGCAACTAGTATTGAATCTTTACCTCTACTATATATCACATACGGTATGTTTGGAGGAATAGGTTTAGGAGTCGGCTATATTACACCTGTATCGACATTGGTTAAGTGGTTTCCAGATCGTAGAGGCTTAGCAACAGGGCTTGCAATTATGGGATTTGGCTTTGCTTCGATGATAAGCAGTCCCGTTATGAATCATTTGATTAATACTGTTGGCATATCCAATACATTTTATATTCTTGCAGCAGTATATTTTGTCGTTATTCTTTGCTCCGCACAATATTTAGAAGCACCACCTAAAGGTTATCTGCCAAAAGGATTTAAACAATCAGTGGAAACTGGTCAGATGAAAGTAAAAGAAGATTTGTCTCAGTTAACAGCGAATGAAGCAGTAAAGACAAAGAGATTTTGGGCGTTATGGATTATGCTATTTATCAATATCACATGTGGCATTGCTATTCTCGCTGTTGCTTCTCCAATGGGACAGGAGTTAGCAGGAATGTCTGTTGCAGGAGCTGCAACACTAGTAGGTATTATGGGTGTATTCAATGGTGCTGGTAGAATTGCTTGGGCTGCTATTTCTGATTATATTGGCAGACCGAATGTATACACATTGTTTTTTGCTATACAGGTAGTAGCATTCTTTGCGCTTCCTCATTTACATCATTATCTTGCTTTTTCTATCATTATATTTATTATTATGTCTTGCTATGGTGGAGGATTCGCTTCGATACCAGCTTATATTGGCGACTTGTTTGGTACAAAACAACTGGGTGCTATTCACGGTTATATTTTAACTGCATGGTCTGCGGCAGGTGTTGCGGGACCTAGCATCGTGTCATGGATTCGTGCTACTACAGGCAGCTACCAAGGAACGTTAATTGTTTTCGCTTGTCTGTTTATTCTATCATTGTCTGTTTCCTTGTTAATTCGTTTAGATATTCGTAGATTGAAAGAAATAAATAAAACAGTGACTGAAAGCAATAGCTTTTAATTGATATAGTTAAAAAGGATTAGGTACGCTTGATAAGATCATTTTCTTATCTCGTATCGGATCCTTTTTTTTCTAAACAAAGCCTTTGCAAGCATTATGATTAGTAGTATAGTAGTTTCATTAGTATTGTAACTCATTAGTTAGGGGAAATTAGAGAATGGAAAATTTTAATACCCAGTTTTTGTATTCGGTTATTATCATTGCAATCGGTTATTTTTTTAAACAGAAAAATATTATTAAAGAAAAGGATGGAGAAAGTTTAGCACGTATAATTTTTAATATCACTTTGCCTTGTTTGATTATTGCCACCTTACATAATGTTGTTATTGAGAAGTCGTTGCTTGTATTAGTTTTTCTAGGTCTATTTTATGGAGTGATTATTTCTATTATTGGCCTTTTTCTGTTTCGAAAAGAAGAAAACAAGGAAAAAGGGATGTTAGGCATGCTTATCCCTGGTTTCAATATTGGAATATTTGCCTATCCTTTAGTCCAAGGTATTTGGGGAACAGAAGGGATTAAATATTTTGGCATGTTTGATATTGGCAATGCTATCGTTACCTTTGGTATTAGTTATTTAATCGGGAGTTATTATTCGAAAGATGGAATGGTGCTTACTGCAAAACATATTGGGGGAAGGCTAAGTAAATCCATTCCTTTAATGACATATGTAATTATTTTCATTATTAGTATAACTGGTATTCACTTGCCGCATCAGGTGATAGATGTAACCACAACCATTTCAAAGGCAAATATGCCACTGTCTCTGTTACTGCTCGGTATTTATTTGAATTTTTCATTTGAAAAGAAGCATTGGAAAGGAATCGGCAGAGTGCTTGGTATTAGGTATGGAACCGGTCTTTTATTGGGATTACTTGCCTTTTTTTTATGGCCAGCAGAAGATATGTTCCGCTCAACGATTTTAATTTGCTTAATTTTACCTATGGCATCCAGTGTTCTCCCGTATAGTGTAGAGTTCAAATATAACCAACGCTTTGTCGGCACTGCTGCGAATTTATCGATTGTGATTAGTTTTTTCTTAATTTGGATGATTGGTAATTTGATTGTTTAACCATTAACACTTGTAAATAAAAAAACAACCAAGGGAGGTTGTTTTTTTTTATTTTGTTAGGAAGTTTTCTGTATAGTACGGCTGGGCATTGTTGTTAAAGGCTACTCCAACGCCTAAGGAAGCAAAATCCTTTTGAAGGATATTCTCCCGGTGTCCGATTGAATTCATTAAGCCTTCATGGGCAAAAACACTGCTGTTTTGGCCATAAGCTAGGTTCTCGCCAGCCATGCTGTAGCGAATGCCATCGTTAAGCATACGGTCAAATGGGGATTCTCCATCCAGATTCGTATGGCTGAAATAATTATTTTCTGCCATATCTAAACTATGCTTGCGGGCTGTCTCTCTTACTGCCTCGTCCCATGTTAATGGTTTTAAATGATTACTTACTCGACTCGCATTGGTTAAATCAAACAGTTGATATTCAAAGCCTTCCTTTAGTTCTTCTGTTCCATCTACGTAAAAATCTTTACGATTTTCCTCTAAGGAAGAACTGACGATTTGAAGGGCGGTAACCGTGTTGTTTTCATGTTTATCAAAAAATACAGTGACATAGGAATCGTCGAGGGAAAACATCTCATAATCCCTATCCTCTGCCATTTTATAAAAAACCATCCCTTTTCTTAACTCTGTTAAAGGTTCTCCTAATGTTTCTAACACTTGCTCTTTGTTTGTCCCTTTTTTAATGCCATTGGTGGAAGAAATCAAATCTTGATTAGTGTATAAGGCTGCGACTTTATTGTTTTCATCATATCCTATCATGAAGAAATTTTGATAATTATTATGATAAGTAAACCATGAAATTCCGTATTCATTGGCTGTCACTCGCTGTGGTGCGCCTAGTGAATTTTCTACCGTTTGTTTATCCTCGCCTAGGGTAATGTTATAGATGGAAAAAGGATGATCCTTTGGTGTTTTCAATTCAGGTTTGTTAATTTCTTTTGTATTTTCTTCTACATTCCAGTCAGGCAGAATATCTTGAGCTTCTTGAAAGAAGGATTTCAGATTTCCTAGCTCCTGTGTGAGTGATTGAATAAAGGAGGTAACGGAATCTTGATTGATGCTATTTTTCAGTGTAATAGAATGAGAATTTGTTGCATTTTTTTCACTGCCATTAATAAAGAAATTGTATGCCGTATATATTAAAAGAAGGGTAATAACCCATTTTAAAAGTTTTGTCATATTGTTTAACCTCCAGTTGTTTATCCAGTATAACCAAAGAAAAGTGGATACATAACGCATGTATTTAGTAAATTAGGTTAGTCTAACAGTAGACTGTTTATTACTGAAATGGATCGATTAAGATAAACATCTATATTTCCTCTCCTACAAGCGTTTTCGACCATCGTTATGTAGTATCCATTATTATAACATGTTCTTGCTGTTTCTCTTTAAAGGAAAGAATTTCATCATTTTGTCTAGAAGGTGTAATCAATTTGTAAAGCAGCTTTATTATATGTAAAAGTAATTACTGCTATAATAGAGATAACCGTTTCCAGCTTGGAACTTTTATTAGACATAAACTCTAGACAGAATTAAGACGGTTTTAAAGGAGGCAATCAATGCATTTAATTAGAACCGACATCGACGAAATTTTAACAAACACAACCGATTTAGAGGAGGAAATATCCTCATGGAATTTAATTGATATAGAAATTGACGAACTTTTAGAAGACACAAAGCATTGGAATTAATAAAGGCAACCAAATGTACATAATTGTAGATTTTGGTTGTTTTTTTGTGTTCGTGTGATGTGTCAACTTATTGAAAAGTTCCACAAATTCCTTAGTAAAGCAAAATATTTTATAACTTTTTATGAAAATTACTTTCTCTACAGTAAGTTTGCGTTATAATAAATAGAAATAATAGTTAAGATAAGGAGAATGGAAAGTGACAGAACAAACGATTACTGTAACATTAGCAAAAGAAAAGAAACCAAAACCGGATCCTTCTACATTAGTATTTGGTAAAGTTTTTACTGACCATATGTTTATGATGGATTATTCAGTTGGCAAAGGATGGCATGATGCACAAATTCTTCCATACCAACCAATTACTTTAGATCCTGCTTCTGTTATTTTCCACTATGGACAAGCAGTTTTTGAAGGATTAAAGGCATATTTAACAAAAGAGGGAAAAGTCCTTTTATTTAGACCAGAAAAAAATATGGAGCGTTTAAATAAATCAAATGACAGACTTTGTATCCCAGAAATTGACGAAGAGTTTGCGTTAAATGCTTTAAAACAATTAATTAATATCGATAGAGAATGGATTCCAAATGGTGAAGGTACTTCTTTATACATAAGACCATTTATTATTTCTACACAACCGTATTTAGGTGTTGCAGCATCAGTCAGCTATAAATTTATGATCATTTTATCTCCTGTAGGTTCGTATTATAAAGAAGGTGTAAAACCAGTAAAAATCTTCGTCGAAAATGAATACGTACGTGCAGTTGCAGGTGGTACTGGTTCAGCAAAAACAGCTGGTAACTATGCAGCAAGCTTAAAAGCACAGCAAATTGCAACAGAAAGAGGCTACTCTCAAGTGCTTTGGTTAGATGGAGTAGAAAAGAAATACATTGAAGAAGTAGGCGCGATGAACGTTTTCTTCAAAATTAATGGAGAAGTAGTGACTCCTCAATTAAATGGAAGCATCTTAGAGGGAGTTACAAGAAGAAGTATTATGGAATTGCTGCGATATTGGAATATTCCTGTTACTGAGAGAAGAATAACAATCGCAGAAATTTTTGAAGCACATAAAAATGGTCAATTAGAAGAAGCGTTTGGAACAGGAACTGCTGCTGTTATTTCTCCAATTGGTGAATTTTTCTGGAATGAAGAAAAAATTGTCTTAAATAATGGTGAAACAGGGGAACTAGCAACAAAATTATATGATACCATTACAAATATTCAAAACGGAAGACAAGAAGATCCATTTGGCTGGACAGTCGAAGTGAAATAATTCCTTTTACAAGGAAAATAAAGGAGCATCTACATGGCGAATAAAAGCCACACGCTAAATTTTGGATGGAATTTAATAGCACATAAAGACTATAAATTATTCTCTAATCAAAATGAATATGTATTAATGGATTGGGATGGAGATGTTGTCTTATGTGTTTCTGTTCAAGACCATGAGATAGAGGTCCTTCGTAGTAATTGGAATCTTCATTTTAAAGTGAATTTGGCTTTTAAAACGATTAAGGTTTTTAATGAGCCAGATGAGGAAGAGTAAGTAAAGCATTATTAGTGTATTGACAATGTAAAAATAAAGAAAAGCATACATATGTATGCTTTTCTTTATTTTTACCGTTTAGATTTGTTTAGTAACTAAAGGCTCAAGAATAAAATCATTAATAACTTTAGCGACACCATCGTTATTATTGGTATCCGTTACATAATCTGCAAGTTCCTTTACATCATCAGGGGCATTTCCCATTGCGACTCCAAGACCGGCAAATTCAATCATTGCCACATCATTATAGCTATCACCAATGGCGATAACCTCTTCTCTTGTAATACCAAGCTTTTCGATAAGGATCGCTAAGCTTGTCCCTTTTGTGACACCTAATTCAGTAAATTCAAGAAAGAATGGTTTTGAGCGCATTACACTTAAATGTTCCGCTAATTCTTCTTGCAGCTTTGCTTCTACCTCTTTTAAGTGATCTTCTTGTTTTACCATTAATACCTTTACGACAGGAGAAGAAACTGTCTGTTTGAAATCAGAAACGGTTTTAATAGGTAAACCGGTAATTTGTGCTTCGATTTCAGTGAAAGGATTATTTTGTTGTGTAATGATTGCGTCTTCCATATAAGTATGAATCCACACATTTTCTCTTTGGCTTAATTCAAATAGCTCGTGAACGATTTCAGGAGTAAGTGTACTGCTGAATAGTTCTTCATTCGTTTTACAATTCGTTATCTTTGCGCCATTAAACGAAAGAATAAAACTGCCATACTCAGCAAGCTTTAGCTCTTTTGCAGCATCCTGCATGGCATATGTTGGTCTTCCAGATGCTAGGACAACTTTAACTCCATTCTCTTGCGCAAGCATTAATGCTTTTTGTGTAGCATCTGAAATGGTATGTTCATCTGTCAATAAAGTATCATCCATATCTAAAACGATCATTTTATAAGTCATTTTACATTCCCCTTTCCTAACCTCTATAAAGAATACATGAAAAATAGAAAATAGCCTATATATAACTCAATATTTTAACAAAAGTTTTAAAAGGAATAAATTTCCTTAAAAAAGTATTTGAATTATCAGAAAATTACTGCTATAATGTAAAAAAGAACAAGGGGTTGATTCGAATGGAAAAGTATTTATTAAATGCACCAAAACAGTCTGTAGGAAATGTTGTGGATTCTTTATTTGCTGAAATGGTATTGGAAAAGGCCCTTTACGACTTTCGAAAAGCTGAACTAAAAAAACAAATTGACGAAACATTAATTGCTGGTAACAAAGAACAGTTTTATCGCTTAACAGAAGAGTTAAAGCAGTTAACCGCATAATAATCTCAATATTTTATACTATTCGTAACATAACAGCTGTCCTAGTAGGGGATATGCCTCGCTGAATTTTCAACTAGAAAATTTAGTGAGGTTTTTCCTTGCGAAAAAGGATAGCTTTTTTAATATCCTGACAAAATAAAAACTGCCGATAAACATAAGTTTATCGGCAGTATATGGGACACTTAAATGTGTCCTACGTATTGAGGCAATAAACTACGCTCCACATAGCGCAATAGCGTTCATTGACTTATTCAATATAGCTCATCGCTTGACTAATATAACATAATTACTAGAATATTAGCAAGCTTTTTCTTTTGATTAAGTTTACATTGGTGTTTTTGAAAAATTTTGATGCGATTAATCTGAAATAACTTTTCGTTGAATATTTTTTAGTAAGTGGAAAACTGCATTATATAACAATAATTAACCATCTGAAATTTCCTATTAAAACTTGCATAAACGTTTGCACTTTACACGAAAGGATAATGCTAGGTATGATTACAGCATATACATAATTTACTTAATGGGTATACCATTAAATAATAGAATACCAAATGTATGGGAGGAAGTTTATGAATACATATAAAACAAGAAAAGAAGTTGCTGAATTGGAAAAATGGGATTTGACGGATATTTACAAAACAGAACTAGACTGGGAAAATGATCTCCAATTAGTGGAGAAAAAAATCGGCGAGCTAGCAGCATTTAATGGCAATATTTTCGATGGTTCTAATCTATTAGAATATCTAGCATTATCAGAAGAAGTTAGTTTTATCTATCGCAAAGTATATGCATATGGGATGCTTTTATTAGATTTAGATACACGCAATACACATGCCCAAAGTCTGATTGAAAAAGTGCGCTATGTTGGGCAGAAATATAGTAGTGCAACTTCCTTTTTCATGCCTTTTTTACTATCGTTAGATGAAAACAAATTAAAAGCGTACATAAGAGAAGAAGAAGGCTTAGCGTATTTTGAAAAAGACTTATTAGAGTCTTTCCGCTATAAGACGCATGTGTTAAGTAAGGAAAAAGAAGAGATATTATCAGAGCTAGGCGAATCACTAGGTGTTCCGAGCAATGTTTTTGGGATGATCAATAATGCAGATATAACATTTGGGGAAGTTACAAATGAGGACGGCGAAAAGATTGAGTTAACAAGGGGAATGTATGCAAAAAGAATTGAAAGTGAAGATAGAGCAGTAAGGAAAGAAGCATACGAAGCATATTATAAGCCGTATATTGGACTGAAAAATACCATTACCACAACATTTAGTGCAGCAGTAAAAAACAATGTGAAAACAGCAAAACTTAGAAACTATCCGTCTGCTTTAGAAAAAAGTTTATTTGGAGACCAAGTACCTGTAGAAGTGTACAATAACTTAATTGAGACCACACGAAAAAATTTACCTTATATGGATGACTATATGCAATTTCGGAAAAAACGACTCCAGCTTGATGAGCTACATGCCTATGATTTAAGTGTTCCATTAGTAGGGGAAGCAGCAAAGGAAGAGATAAGTTATGATCAAGCATATCAAATCATGCTTGATGCGTTACAGCCGTTAGGAGAAGAATATATATCTGTATTAAAAGCCTTTAAAGAAAAGCGGTACTTAGATGTGCGGGAAACACCTGGTAAACGTTCCGGTGCTTATAATTTAGGCTTATATGGCGTACACCCATATATTCTACTAAACCATCGCGATGATTTAGATAGCTTATTTACACTTGCTCATGAATGTGGTCATGGGATGCATTCCTATTTTAGTAGTAAGCATCAGCCACAAATAAGTGCTGGCTACAGTATTTTCGTCGCAGAAGTTGCTTCTACTGTGAACGAAGTACTGTTAATTAGGCATTTATTAAAAATAGAGAAGGATCCATTGAAAAGAGAGCATTTATTGCATCATTTTATTGATAGCTTTAAAGGAACATTCTTTACACAAGTGATGTTCAGTGAATTTGAAAAAACAGTGCATGAGCAAGCGGAAAAGGGGATGCCACTATCCTTGGATTTTTTCAATTCGACCTATGAAGAATTGTTTAAAGCGTATAATGGCAGTGAATTAGTAGTAGATGAGCAAGTGAAGTATGGATGGTCAAGAATCCCTCATTTTTATCGTCCATTTTATGTGTATAAGTATGCGACTGGGTTTGCTTCCGCGATTAATATTGCCGATAAACTATTAGAGGGAGAGGCGAAGGACGTAGAAAATTATTTGAACTTCTTAAAGAGCGGAAGTTCTGATTATCCACTTGAGCTTCTCAAAAAAGCTGGTGTTGATTTAACTACTCCGGACCCAATCAATCATGCATTAACTATTTTTCATTCCTTAGTGAAGGAAGTTTTAGAAAAATAAGAAATGGGTAGAAAAAATAAGGGTCTATACCTTTTAAAGGAAGTTAGACCCTTATTCATTCCTTTTACTGATATTTTTCTAAAATAGTGAAGAAGTCGATCACAAATCGTCGAAAGGTTTGAACAGATGGAGATGATTCACGATTGCTAGGTACAATAATCCCAACTGTTCGACTGATAATCGGATCTTCAATTGGCATTTTCACCGTAAACTTAGGTACAGTGTCATGAACAGTACTTTCCGGTAGAAGCGTCACACCCATTCCCGCAGAAACCAATCCTTTAATCGCATCTAAATCCTCGCCTTCCGCATTAATATTAGGCAAGAATCCTTCTTGTTTACACGCATCAATGGCAATTTTTTGCAAAATATATCCTTCTGGAAATAGAACAAATTGATCGTTCCGTAAATCTCGTAATCGAAGGGCTCTTCTTTCACTTAACAGATGATTACTCGGTAATAATGCAAAGATTTTTTCCGTAAACAAAATGTTTCCTGTTAACATAAAGTCGTCCGTTGGTACAGGACCTAAAAAGGCTAAATCTAAATCTCTGTTTTTAACTCCTTCTGTTAAAAAATGATAGGATCCTTGTCTTAATTGGAATTTCACATTTGGATGTTTTTCTTTAAAGGCTGAAATAACCGTTGGTAATAAGTGACTTGCAAGACTAGTTGGAAAGCCGATTTTAATCGAGCCTCTTTCTGGATCCAAATAGGCGTTTACTTGTTCTATGGCACGGTCAACCGATTTGACGATAGCAAGGGAGTGAGTTAGAAAAATCTTTCCGATTGAAGTCAACTTCACATTTCTACCCTCTCGTTCAAATAGCTGAACGCCCAATTCATCTTCTAGGTTAGCAATTTGACGACTAACAGCAGATTGAGCAACATGAAGATGTTCAGCAGCTGCTGATACATGTTCTCTCTCCGCCACTTCAATAAAATATTTTAATTGTCTAAGTTCCATTATTATCGACCTTCTTTTTTGTGAGTATCAGAATGAATATATTGTCATAGTAGTCTGATTTGTACGTGGTGCCTAACAACTAGCTTTAATAATCAATAGGAAAAAAGCAAGCGATCCTTAGTTTTCTTATCGAATGAATATGCCGTTTTTCAACTTGCAGGATATCTATTGTCGATGTTGGTCTTAGCAACAGTCAACTAATCGACTATGTTGTATACAATGATTAAGGAGTTTGTACTTTGGGTATTATCTCTTTTTTAGATTATTTCTATCTAAATGATATATTGTACATATGAATTTGTATAGTATAATTAAATTATCTGAATAAAAAAATTTGTTAGAAAATCTGACAGGGGTGGTTGAAATGACGTACAACCAAATGGAAAAAGCGCAGGGCTTATATAGACCGGAATTTGAACATGATGCATGTGGAATCGGACTGTACGCTCATATTAAAGGGGAAGCGACGCATGATATCGTTAAAAAAGGTTTAAGTATGCTTTGTAAATTAGATCATCGTGGCGGGCAAGGAAGTGACCCATTAACAGGTGACGGGGCTGGTTTAATGGTGCAAATACCTGATGCCTTCTTTCGAAAAGAATTAAAAGATATCCACCTTCCAGAGAGTGGTCAATATGCTGTAGGCATGATCTTTTTTTCAAAAGATGATCCAAATCGAGATGAAATTGAATCCAAAATAAATGAATATATTGCAGAAGTTGGTGAAGCGCTTCTTGGTTGGAGAACTGTACCGACAGAATTCAGAAAAATCGGAAAAGTTGCACAAGAAAGCTGTCCGGTAATTCGCCAAGTATTTATTCAATCCAATCAAGCGAACATAGATAAAATAGCGTTTGAACGTAAATTATATATTATCAGAAAATTAGCAGAAAATTGGGGCAGAACGGAAGGAAAAGAGTTTTACTTTGCAAGTCTTTCCTCTAGCACCATCGTTTATAAAGGGCTATTAACATCTGATCAAGTGGAAAGCTTTTATTTAGATGTGCAGGACCCAGCATTTGTTTCCGCTTTTGCGATTGTGCATTCTCGTTTCAGCACCAATACATTTCCTAGCTGGGAAAGAGCACATCCGAATCGCTACTTAATTCATAATGGAGAAATTAATACACTTCGCGGAAACTTCAACTGGATGAAAGCAAGAGAGCAACAATTTGTTTCAGAGGTATTTGGAGCAGATTTAGAAAAAGTGTTGCCGATCTTGGATGCAAATGGAAGTGATTCTTCCGTATTTGATAATGCATTAGAATTTTTCATCCTATCTGGCCGCAAACCAGCACATGCAGCAATGATGATGATTCCAGAGCCTTGGACAGAAAATCCGCATATCTCAAAGCAAAAAAGAGATTTTTACGAATACCATAGTAGCTTAATGGAACCGTGGGATGGACCTATGGCGATTACATTTACAGATGGAAAGCAAATTGGAGCGATTCTTGATCGTAACGGCTTGCGTCCAGCACGATACTATGTAACGAAAGATGATTATATCGTTTTTTCTTCCGAAGTTGGGGTTATTCCAGTTGAAGAAGAAGATATCCTTTATAAAGAGCGTTTAAGCCCTGGGAAAATGCTGCTAATTGATTTAGAAGAAGGCCGCATTGTTTCAGATGAGGAATTAAAAAATACGATTGCCTCCGAGCATCCATATGCAGATTGGTTAGAGGAAGTAGTTCGTTTAGAGGAAGGAAAAGAAGAAAAAGCAGAAAGATTTGCAGATTTAATGGCAAGACAGAAGGCTTTTGGCTATACGTATGAAGATGTGCAAAAGAATCTCATCCCTGTAGTTATAGAAGGAAAAGACCCAATTGGATCAATGGGAAATGATACACCATTAGCAGTCTTATCTAATAAGCCACAATCCTTATTTAATTATTTTAAACAGTTATTTGCACAAGTAACAAATCCGCCAATTGATGCAATTCGCGAACAGTTAGTTACATCCACTCTTTCTTGGTTAGGAGCAGAAGGTGATTTACTCCATCCAAATGCAAATAATTGTCATAGAATACAATTGAAAACACCTATTTTATCCAATAGCGATGTTAACCAATTACGTACGAATTCTTTAAGAGCTTTTGCTGCTAGAACCATTGATACATTGTTTACAAACAATTTAGAGGAAAGCTTAAACCACCTCGTACAAAAAGCAGAGGAAGCAATTGCACAAGGTGTCACTTTACTTATTCTTTCAGACCGAGCAATGAATAAAGAAGAAAAAGCAATTCCTGTTCTACTTGCTGTAAGTGCATTACATCAGGAGTTAATTAAAAAAGGCCTTCGTACGAAAGCAAGTATTATTGTAGAGTCAGGGGAAGTAAGGGAAGTTCATCATTTCGCGAGTCTAATTGGTTTCGGGGCTGATGCAATCAATCCATATTTAGTATATGCAACGTACAATCAAGCGATTGAAGATGGAATTCTGTCCCTGTCTTATGAAGAAACGGTAGCTCGATACAATACCGTAATAACCGAAGGTGTCGTAAAAGTAATGTCTAAAATGGGCATTTCTACTGTACAAAGCTATCGCGGTGCACAAATTTTTGAAGCGGTTGGAATTGGCAAAGATGTAATTGATCAATACTTTACTGGTACTGTTTCGCAGCTAGGCGGCATTGGATTGGAAATTATTGCGGAAGAAGCCACCAAAAGACATCTATTAGGATATCAAGAATCAATCGATGAAACACTAGATTCTGGAAGTGATTTTCAATGGAGAAAAGGCGGGGAGCACCACGCTTTTAATCCAAAAACAATCCATACATTACAATGGGCTTGTCGACAAGGAGACTACGGATTATTCAAACAATTTTCTGAAGCTGCCAATGAAGAAAGCATGAGTTTTTTACGGAATTTATTCGCATTTGATGGAAAAAGACAGCCAATTGATATCAACGAAGTAGAATCTGTCGATTCAATCGTTAAACGGTTTAAAACAGGTGCTATGTCTTTCGGTTCTTTAAGCAAGGAAGCGCATGAAACATTGGCAATCGCGATGAACAGATTAGGCGCAAGTAGCAATAGCGGGGAAGGTGGAGAGGATCCTTCTCGTTATACAATCGATGAAAATGGCGATAATCGCAGAAGTAATATTAAACAAATTGCTTCTGGACGATTTGGGGTAAAAAGTCATTATTTAATCAATGCGAAAGAATTGCAGATTAAAATGGCGCAAGGTGCGAAGCCTGGAGAAGGTGGGCAGCTACCTGGTAATAAAGTATACCCTTGGGTTGCAGAAGTTCGCGGTTCGACGCCAGGTGTAGGATTGATTTCGCCACCGCCACATCATGATATCTATTCCATTGAGGATTTGGCACAGCTTATTCATGATTTAAAAAATGCAAATAGAGATGCACGAATTTCTGTTAAATTAGTTTCAAAAGGCGGAATTGGGACCATTGCAGCAGGGGTTGCAAAAGGTGCAGCAGACGTAATTGTCATAAGCGGCTATGATGGGGGAACAGGAGCATCACCGAAAACAAGTATTAAGCATACTGGGCTTCCATGGGAATTAGGTTTAGCAGAAGCACATCAAACATTAATGTTAAACGGTTTACGAAATCGTGTAGTGCTTGAAACAGATGGTAAGCTGATGACAGGGAAAGATGTAGTTCTTGCGGCTCTTATGGGAGCAGAAGAATTTGGTTTTGCAACAGCTCCGTTAATCGTAATGGGTTGTGTCATGATGCGTGCCTGCCATTTGGATACTTGTCCAGTTGGAATTGCTACACAAAACCCAGAATTGCGTTATAAATTTGCTGGAGATCCAAACCATATCGTAAACTTCATGCGTTTTGTTGCGGAAGAGGTACGTGAACTAATGGCACAATTAGGATTCCGTACAGTGGAAGAAATGGTTGGTAGAACGGATGTGCTAACTGTTAGTGAGGAAGCTAAATCACACTGGAAAGCGAAGGATTTAGATTTATCTAAATTATTGTATAAAATAGATGGACCAAGAACATTCCAAACACCGCAAAATCACAAGATTGATGAAAGCTTAGATATCCAAAAGATTTTGCCGGCAGTTCAAAAAGCAATTAAGAATAAAGAAACATTAGATTTGCATTATACAATCCGGAATACAAACCGTGTTACTGGAACAATTGTAGGTAGTGAAATTTCGAAGCTATACGGAGAAGCTGGTCTTCCAGAAAATACAATCAATCTTCATTTTACAGGATCTGCTGGTCAAAGCTTTGGTGCATTTATCCCGAAAGGTATGAGCCTTTATTTAACAGGAGATGCAAACGACTATATTGGCAAAGGACTATCAGGTGGAAGAATTGTTGCAAAAGCACCAGCAGCAAATTCCTATGCTGCCAAAGATAATGTCATAATTGGAAATGTAGCATTTTACGGAGCGACAAGTGGTGAAGCATTTATTAATGGAAAAGCAGGAGAGCGATTCGCCGTTCGAAACAGTGGTGCAAGCATCGTCGTAGAAGGCATTGGCGACCATGGCTTAGAATATATGACCGGTGGAGAAGTGGTCATTTTAGGAGATGCAGGTAAAAACTTTGCAGCTGGTATGTCCGGTGGAGTTGCCTATGTATTATCCAAAGATGCAGACCAATTTAAAACATTATGCAATAAAGAAATGATTATTTTTGAAACATTAGAAGAAAGAGCAGAAATTGAGAGAATAAAAGGATTAATTGAAAAACATGTAGCTTTAACAGATAGTCTAGTAGGGAAGCAAGTGCTTGCTCATTGGGATAAATACGTACGCCAGTTTGTTAAAGTAATTCCGAAAGACTATAAACGAATGATCGCAAATATTCAAAAAGGTCTAGAAAGTGGCTTATCAGAAGAAGCAGCTGCAATGGAAGCATTCGAGAATAATTCCAAACAAGACAAAAAAAAACAAACAAATAAAATAACCGTATTAGTGCAGTAGAAAGGAGAGAACAGAATGGGTAAAGCAACTGGATTCATCGAATTTAAACGGGAGGAAGCGGAAGAAAGAAATCCGCTTTCCCGCCTAAAAGATTTTAAAAAATATTCTGCTCCTTTCGCTGATGAGGTACTTCAAAGACAAGGAGCGCGATGTATGGACTGCGCGACACCATTCTGTCATATTGGAATGGAAATTGCCGGAAGCACATCTGGCTGTCCTATCCATAACTTAATCCCTGAATGGAATGACCTTGTATATAAAGGGAGATGGAAAGAAGCGTTAGACAGATTATTAAAAACGAATAACTTTCCAGAGTTTACCGGCAGTGCATGTCCAGCTCCTTGCGAAGGTTCTTGTACTGTCGCTATCTCTGACCCAGCTGTTGCGATTAAAAATATCGAACGTACAATCATAGATAAAGGCTTTGCCAATGGCTGGATTCAACCGCGCATTCCTAAAAAGAGAACAGGAAAAAAGATAGCAATTATTGGGTCTGGACCAGCTGGTCTGGCTAGCGCTGATCAATTAAATCAAGCTGGTCACTCTGTAACCGTTTATGAAAGAGCAGATAGACCAGGCGGATTATTAATGTATGGCATTCCGAATATGAAAATTGAGAAAAAAGACGTCGAGCGTAGAGTAAAATTGCTTACACAAGAAGGTATTGATTTTATTACGAACACAGAAGTAGGGAAAGATATAACTGCTTCTGAATTAAGAGAAAAATATGATGCAGTAATTCTTTGTACTGGAGCTCAAAAGCAAAGAGATTTAGTGATGGAAGGCAGAGATGCAGAGGGCGTACACTTTGCTATGGATTATTTATCTGGAGTTACCAAAAGTTTACTAGATTCTAATTTCAAAGATGGAAAATTCATTGACGCTGCAGGAAAAGATGTTATTGTAATAGGTGGTGGAGATACTGGAGCAGATTGTGTTGCCACAGCGCTTCGTCAAAACTGTAAAAGTGTTGTCCAATTCGGCAAACATCCAAAGCTTGGCCTTATGCGTACGAGTGATAATATGTGGCCAGCAGCGCCAAATGTGTTTACGTTAGAATATGCATACGAAGAAGCTGAACAAAAGTTTGGCGATGATCCAAGACAGTATGGAATTCAAACGAAAAAGATGGTAAAAGATGAAAATGGAAGATTAAAAGAATTACACACTGTTTCAATGGAAAAAATAAAGCAAGAAGATGGTACGTTTATTTTTAAAGAAATACCAGGTACAGAAAAAGTATGGCCAGCACAGCTAGTGTTTATTGCAATCGGCTTTGAAGGCCCAGAACAACCAGTGCTAAAGCATTTTGGTCTTGAAACGATGAACCGCAAAGTCGCAGCAGCATATGGTGATTTTGAAACAAATCTCGAAGGTGTATTTGCAGCCGGAGATGCACGCAGAGGTCAAAGCTTAATAGTGTGGGCAATTAACGAAGGAAGAGAAGTTGCTAGAAAAGTTGACGAATACTTAATGGGTGCTTCGATTTTACCTACTGTTAATGCTTAAGAAAAAAAGATGTGATAGCAATCCTTATCACATCTTTTTTCATTTATACTATAAATCAATATAATATTTTACATATGCTGCTTAGATATTTACAGCACTGCTTTTCTTAGCTTGGTTAGCATGTAATTTTTTCATTGCATATCTAGCTATAGGCTGTGCAATCAATAACTCAATCCAAAATGCAATTCCGAAGTTTCTAAACCAGTTGTAAAAGAAAGTCTGAAAAGGATCTAAACTAATATGCTTTGTGCCAACCCAATTTCCAATTATCGTAAGAAGCATTGAAAGAATCGTTACATTCAAGAAAATATTTAATAATACTCTAGCGTTAAAACCATCTGTTTTTCCAACAAATTTTGGCATGACTTTTGCAACGATTGGCCCTGCAACTAATTTTACTAATAAAACAACAATAACCCACATAAAAGGGATAACTTTCAGCGTTTCGATATAATTCTCTTTACTGAAGCCTAGTTGCATTCCCATAATAATCGGCGCAATGGTATTTACCGAGATAATGGAAATGATTAATAAAAATAAGATACCTTCTTTGGCGTTTTGAGGCAGTCTCTCTTCTTTATACATTTTTACCCTCCGAAAAATTTTAAAATTTCAGATGGCAGACGTATCATGCGACATATATTTTTGGCAAGGAATACCTAAACCAATATCTCTACACACTGATTTTTTTATTTTAACATGTTATAAATAGAATTCTAGTCTTGTTAAATTTACTCTTTTGTGAGCAAAATATATATATTGTGTTGAAAAATAACTTTCTTGCCATAGGGAAACAGCAGTTTTAACAATATAAAACTATTCCTAGCGTATACTATTTGTTTACAAAAAAGCTATAAAAAATTCATGTTAACAGAACGCTTAGCAGGTAAATCGAGTATGTATAAATAGTCTTTCCAATAAATTTTACGCATTCAAAATATTTAAAAAATTAAAATCAAAAAAATTCTTAAATCCATTTAAAATTATACCTATTTTCAAGTTTCTTTCCTGATTTAGGTGTTTTTTATTATCATTTTATTAAAAATATAATATAATAGGAAAAATACTTTTTTACAGGTGCGAAAAACCAATGGAACAATTAGAGAAACAACCCTTTTGGGGTGTTTTTTTATAAATATCTGAACCATGTCGCTACAAGCATTAATAAATAGCTTAGACTATTGTATCCTAGTGGAGAAAAACGCAAAAGAAGATGATTAGGTCTGAAGCAGACCTGTCAAAAACACATTAAATAGAGTATTCAAATAAAGAAAGGAAGTGTCGGAGATGAGAGATGTTAAACTTATCGATATCTACAACCACCATATTGCACAAAAATATATTACACGTTCAGGTTTAGCTCATGCTCTGGCAGTTGCTTATCATGCTTTTGAAATGGCAAAGGAATCAAATGTCGATGTCGATAATGCAGCTAAAGCCGGGTTTTTACATGACATGGGGCATTACACCTGGTATAAAGACGGGAAATGGGATTATAAATTATATAGACAAAACGATATTCATCCAATTAAAGGTGCGGAAAGAGCACATAAATTATTAATTCGTTTAGGAGAAAATCCTGTAAAGGCAAAAGAAATTGCGTTAGCAGTCCTTTTCCATACCGATAGTTTTATTCCAGGAGGTTCTGTCATTCTCTCTCCCTTGCAAAAAATCGTAAAATTGGCCGATGAAAAGGACGAGGAGCCAGGTGGACATCATCACTATCGCACGATAACGAAGGACCGAGCTCTAAAAAGCTTAGAACGCTTAGATACCAAGATAGATGAGTATTTAGAAAAACAGAAGGATAAAGCCTAAATAATAAAGAAGGATAGAAATGGAATTTCCTGTTTCTATCCTTCTTTTTTTATAAGTGCTATAATAGAAAAATCGATTTTTAGAAAAGGAATAGAAAGAAATGACCAACATTATCACAACCATCAAAGAATGGCAGCAAGCACTTCAAATAGAAATAAATCATTTAAAAAAGTACGGACAATCTAAAGTGGCATTATATAATGGGGTACGATTAAATACAGAAAATGATTTTACGTATTACTTTGAAAGTCTCGGCAATCTAAAGGTTCCAATTGGTGCAAATGTAATGATCCACTGGGGAACGGCAATGATTAAAGGGAGAGTGTTATCAGCAGATGGCAAGAGTCTTTTAGTCATCTTGGAAAAGATGATTGGCGAGGATGTTGCAGAAGCCTATTTATCCCATGATCCTTGGGAGCTTTTAGAACAGCTGCAAATACGCTTTGATACGATAAAAAAAAATAAACGGAAGCTTAGTAGAATAGTAAAATTAATGCGTCCAAGTGAAACAACAAAGCATCCTACTGATCAACTAAAAAATCATATTCATGAGCTTTCATTAAGATGTAAGTATAATCCTGTCTCCTTTGTATGGGGACCACCAGGAACAGGAAAAACATACACGCTGGCGAGAGTAGCCTTACAGCGTTACTGGAAAGGGAAAAGAATCCTGCTTTTAGCACAAAGTAATCAGGCAGTCGATGTGCTGATAACAGAAATAACATCAACCATTAAAGAAAAAGACCGTTTTAAACTTGGCGATATTCTTCGATACGGTGGATATAGCAGTAATGGAAATCTGGAACAAGAGAAAATTACAACAAGCTCTCTACTTGATAAGAAGGATATAGATCTTGCGAAGCAAAAACAACAATTTATAGAAGAAAAGCAAAAGCTTAAACAAGATCTTGCAAGCGCCTTTACGATTAGAGATTCATCTCAGCTGTTAGAAATGGAAGAGAAATTAGCAAGCGTAATGGAAAAAATCCGCAAAAGAGAATTACAATTTGTCCAAAAGGCGAAGATTGTGGGAACAACGCTAGCAAAGGCTGCAACGGATCCAGCTATTTATGAGAATGAATATGATTTGGTTATCTTAGATGAAGCAAGTATGGCGTATATCCCACAAGTAGCCTTTGCAGCATCGCTTGCAAAACGAATTATTATTTGTGGAGATTTTAAACAATTACCGCCCATTGCCTCTAGCCGTCATGCAATAGTAGATAAATGGTTAAAGGAGGATGTATTCCATGGAACAGGAGTAGCCGGCACGGTACATTCTTCGTCGATGCATCCTCAGCTTTTGTTGTTAAATGAGCAAAGACGTATGCATCCAACCATCTCTGAATTTACAAATAAATATATCTATCATTCATTAGTAGGAGATCATAAATCCGTTGAAAAGAAAAGGAAATCGATAGCTGATAATGCGCCTTTCTATGGAAACGCCAGCATTTTATTGGATTCTAGTCATTTTGGAGCATATGAAGCTTTTGAAAAAGCTTCTAAATCACGAATGAATTATATCCATCTTTTACTTGCCTTACAAGTGATCCATGAGGCATTAAGTGAAAAAGGAACAAGTATTGGCTATGTAACGCCTTACAGGGCACAGGCAGAAATAATGGAAGCGATGGCTCTCGAATTTTTCCCAGAAGCAATGGCTGATAAACGTTTAATTGTTGCCACCGTTCATCGTTTTCAAGGGAGCGAAAGAGATGTTATTGTTTTTGATAGTGTAGAAGGTTCCGCTTTTTCACGGCCTGGAATGCTTTTAACAGGAAAAGAGAGTGAACGATTAATCAATGTTGCGATTAGTAGAGCAAAAGGGAAATTTATTCATATTGCCAATAGAAACTATATCAAAGCTATGATTGATCATCGGAAAACGATTCGTCAGCTTGTCAATCACCAAGAAAAGGTTAATAAAGTTGTAACCAATCAACAAATTGGAGAGTGGATTAAACAAAAGAATCCTAAACTTTATTGGACGCATGGACAGAGAATAGATTTATTAAAGAAGGATCTGGCTCGTTCACAAAAAGAGGTATTCGTATCGGTCCCTGGAACAAAAGATGCTCTTAATGCAGAATGGAAGCAGCTTTTCGCTAAATCAAATGTTGTGTCTTCATCAGATATTCCGTTTCCCATGGTTATTATCGATCAGAAGGTTGTTTGGTTCGGTTTTCCGTTAGAATTAGTTCGAGGTAGCACGCCACCATCTTTAGCGGTACGTATTCATTCCCCTTATCTAGCTTCTTATCTATTAAAATATATTATTTAAAAAAGGATTATCACTTGGCCCACAGGCTATAGTGGTAATTCTTTTTCATTATCATTAAAACAAGGTTATTAATTGTACAGAAGGGAAGAATTCGCTAAAATGGGGAGGTAACTCAAGTAAAGGAGGAGTAGTCATGATGAGAAAAACACGGACTGGATGGATGATGGTTGTATTTTGCGCTTCCATGCTTTTATTACTGACAGCATGTGGAACAAAGGATAATGCACCATCAAACGAAGGGGATAAAATAGAGAGAAAAGCTATATCTTCAGAGGATTATCCAATCGTAACTATCACGATGGAGGATGATTCTAAAATTGTAGCAGAATTATATCCTGATAAAGCGCCTAATACAGTGAATAACTTCATTTCCTTAATCAATAAAGGCTTTTATGATGGATTAATCTTTCATCGAGTGATTCCTGATTTCATGATCCAGGGTGGAGATCCGAACGGGAATGGAACGGGTGATCCAGGATATTCGATTAAAGGAGAATTTACAGAAAATGGATTCGAAAATGATGTAAAGCACGAAAGAGGCGTCCTAAGTATGGCAAGATCACAAATGCCAGATTCAGCAGGCTCCCAATTCTTTATCATGGTAGCAGACGCACCGCATTTGGATGGCCAATATGCACCATTTGGTAAGGTAATAGAGGGAATGGATGTAGTCGATAAGATTGTATCTGTGGAGAGAGATGATGCGGATAAACCTTTGAAAGATATAAAAATGAAAAATGTCACAGTTGATACAAAAGGGATAGAGTACGAAGAACCTGAGAAAGTAAACGAATAATTCATAATATAAACGTTTTATTTTCTTTCTTAAGCAAAAGATGGTATGATAAAAGCTGATTTTGAAATAAGGAGATGTTATACATGGCAACTAAAGGATACATATTAATGCAAAATGGTGAAAAAATTGAATTTGAATTATATCCAAATGAAGCTCCTGGAACAGTAGCTAACTTTGTAGAACTAATTAATAAAGGGTTCTATAACGGTCTAACATTCCACCGTGTCATACCTGGCTTCGTAAGCCAAGGTGGAGATCCAAATGGCAATGGAACAGGTGGTCCTGGTTACACAATTAAGTGTGAAACAGTTGGAAATCCTCATAAACATGTAGAAGGTTCTCTTTCTATGGCACATGCCGGTCGTGACACAGGCGGCAGCCAATTCTTTATCGTTCATGAGCCACAGCCACATTTAAATGGTGTTCACACTGTATTTGGACAAGTTACATCTGGCATGTCTACAGTTAAAGCAATGAAAAATGGCGATGTAATGGAAAAAGTAGAAATCACTGAATAATAAAGAAACAAGGCAAGCTGAGAAATTAGCTTGCTTTTTTTGTAAATTGCTTTTTATTATATATGCTACTTATTTAGTTGGTATGAAGGAGGTAGATTTATTTGTTTAAAGAAAAAGTTGTAATTGTGACAGGTGCTAGCAATGGAATCGGAAAAGCCATTGCTAAAGCCTATTTACAAGGGGACGCCTATGTCGTTTTAGCAGATATTGATGAAAACCAAGGCAAGCAATTTCTTGAACATATGAATCAGAAGGAGAAAGCCATCTTTATCAAAACAGATGTACGAAATGAAGCGGATGTCATTAAACTGGTTCAAACAACAAAAGATCAGTTTGGAAAAATTGATATTCTTATTAATAATGTTGGCAAAGGGATATTTAAATCTTTTTATGATTTATCCATTGATGAATGGGACGATGTACTAAATACCAATCTAAGAAGTGTATTTCTTTGTTCAAGAGAAGTGGCAAAAATCATGCGTGAACAAAAGGCAGGTGGCTCCATTATCAATATGTCGTCTAGTAGAGCATATATGTCTGAACCAAATACGGAAAGCTATAGTGCGAGTAAAGGCGGTATTATGGCGATTACCCATGCATTAGCAAATAGTCTTGCAGAAGATCACATAACCGTAAACAGCATTTCACCGGGCTGGATTGAAACGAAAGATTATGAAAATCTCCGAAGCATCGATCATGAACAGCATTTATCAAAAAGAGTCGGCAAACCAGAGGATATAGCTAGAGCCTGTCTGTTTTTAACAAATCCACAAAATAACTTTATAACTGGTACGAACCTAATGGTAGATGGCGGAATGACCGTAAAAATGATTTATGAAGAATAAGAGATTTCACTTTCCTGTTAATAGTTGCTATCTGAAATTGATAGGAGTATAATAGCTTCCATATCATTACATTTGTATTATAATGGAGGCTTTTTAAGTGGACGTTTTACAGCAGATATTATCAACCTACGCTTCATTTTTTGATTGGAAGATGTGGGGAGAAGTATTAACAGATCCTGTTTCTTGGGGATTAATTGGATCATTAGTCATTTTAGAAGGCTTATTATCAGCAGATAACGCACTTGTTTTAGCGGTTATGGTAAAACATTTACCGCCAGACAAACAAAAAAAGGCATTAACGTACGGTTTATTCGGAGCCTATTTTTTCCGGTTCTTTTTTATTGGAATAGGTGTTTATTTAATCCATTTTACATGGATTAAAGTAGTTGGCGCAGCATACTTAGCTTGGATCGTTATCAAGCATTTCTGGCTTGGTGGGGATGACGACGATGCTTCCGCGATGAAAAAAGATAGTTGGACAATCAGACTTTTCGGTGTTTTCTGGGCTACGGTTATTTCCGTAGAGTTAATGGATTTAGCATTTTCCGTTGACAGTATACTAGCTTCACTCGCTGTATCAAATGAAATTTGGATACTATTAATTGGCGGAATGCTCGGGATATTGATGATGCGGACTGTCGCAAAATTATTCCTAGTTCTTATTGAAAAAGTACCAGAATTAGAGAATACCGCGTTTGTATTAATCGGTATTATCGCGGCGAAAATGTTTGCAAGTATCTTTGGTTTCGAATTAGATCACTATGTATTTTTTGCAATTCTAATTGCAGCGTTTATTATCACATTTATCATTCATATTATTAATAAAAACAAAAAAGTATCCGAAGAAATTGCTTCGACAAAGGAAAAATAATGGATAGACCTGTTCTGATTTGGGACAGGTTTTTTTATGCAGATAAAGTGGCATTACTTCGTATATTTATTAGCATAAGAAGAAGCTACAAAAGAATCTGGCTTTATTTTCGGTTCAATCCCAATTGACTCAATTCTTGCTACCATTTCGTTAACAAAATCACGAGTTTTATTCCTTCTGCCTGCACCAATGTCAATATGCCC
Source organism: Niallia sp. (assembly GCF_031978665.1). NCBI lineage: Bacteria > Bacillati > Bacillota > Bacilli > Caryophanales > Bacillaceae > Niallia > Niallia sp. The sequence continues at coordinate 76,343 of NZ_DALZDK010000015.1, forward strand.
TTCAATCGAGAAAGTGGCTCCTTGGTATACAAAAGGGAGAACGATATCTATTAACTGGTTTTTCTTATCCTCTGTAAAAAGACTAACAACTTCTTCTGTCAGTGTTGTCTCATAGGAAATTTTCTCATGTAGTCTTAAAACCTTCCTCGGCAAAATTACTTTTCTTATACACGCCCAAGCTCCTTTGCCTTTATTCATAATTACAATGCCGGTAATAAAAGTCGTATGTTTTGCATGAACCTGAGAATCTGTGCCAATCATTAATTGATAATTGCCGACCGGATTCCTAGTCATAAAGGAAAGGATGCGCTGAAAAACAATATCAAACGTCATCTTTTTTTCTTGCAGATTTTGAAAGGTCATTTCCTTGTGCCTGTCTAACTCCACAAATATCCCTCCATATAAGTGTCATTTCTAATACTTTTTATACCATTGTATGTTCACCAAATGGAAATATCACCGAAAGTAAACTTGTATTATCATATACACAGAATAGAGAATTGGTGTAAATGATTACCCCTATAATTGTAGAAATTTTATAAGTGTTCCACTTTATAAAAGTGACGTAATGAAAATGCAATAAATTTGAAACTAATTTATTTCTTATCCGTCTAATGAGTAACTAATCTTAGGAGGAAATAGAGATGAAGAAATTTCGTATTATCTTTCTTTTGCTTCTCTTGTTTTTATTATTGTTAACTGCCTGTAGTAGCAAAAATTCCGAAAATAAAAGTGCTGATAGCACTAGTACTGCTGAACAGAATGTTGAAATGGCGGAATTAGATTCTAGCAAAAGAGAAGTAATGAACGAACCATCGACTACTGCTAATAAAGAAAATAGTGGCAGAACTGAAGCCGAAATGACCAAAAAGGAACGAATGGTTATTTACAATGTGAATTTGTCCATTCAGGTAAAAGGCTATCAGCAAGTAGAAGCAAATATTCAAAGTAAAGCAACAGAGCTTGGTGGTTATGTTGTAGAATCATCTATTTACGATAGTGGGAGCGAATATATTAATGGCACAATTATTGTTAAAATTCCACAGGCACAATTTCAATCGTATATAAAGGAAGTGGAAAAAAACAGTATCAAGGTGACAGAGAAAAGCGTTACCGGAAATGATGTCACAGAGGAATTTGTTGATCTGGAGTCTCGATTAAAAGCAAAGGAAGCAGTGGAAAAAAGGCTATTAACTTTAATGGACCAAGCAGATAAAACTGAGGATCTTTTAAAAATATCAAATGATCTCGCAACAGTGCAAGAAGAAAAGGAACAAATTTTAGGTAGAATGAAATATTTACAAAATAATGTCGACTATTCGACTGTGACGATCCAGTTACAAGAGGAGTTAGTAAAGGTTGACGTAATTAAAGACAAGGACTCTTTAAACACATGGCAAAAAGCAAAAAGTCAATTCGTCAGTACGGTTAATGGAGTTATTTCCTTTTTATCTGGAGTAGTCGTATTTGTTATTGGTTTATCACCAATTATCATTCCACTTGTAATTGTTTTAATCATTTGGTTTATTTATAGAAAAAAGAGAAAACCTCAGGAATAGGACAAACAGATAATATGGTATAATGAAAATAATTCCAGATTGGTTTTGAATTTCTATTTAATTAAATAAACAGTTTAGATATAGACATGGAGCAACAGCAAAATTATAAGGAAATTCTTAAATAGTAGCTAATAAAGGGTGAGGGTGGGATCGATATATAGATATGGATACAGAGTTTAAGAAAGAACTAAAATCATGGATAATTGCTCTTGTATGTGCATTGCTATTTGTCTTCATATGCAGGAACTTTATATTTACTCCTGTTAAAGTAGTCGGGCAATCAATGCAGCCAACATATGAAAATCAAGATCATGTAATTGTCTCCAAAATTGGTCAAATCAAGCATTTCGATACCATTGTCTTTCATTCACCGATTGAGAATGAAGATTATATAAAAAGAGTTATCGGCTTACCTAACGATACGATTGAAATCCAAGATGATGCTCTTTACATAAACGGAAAAAAATTCGAGGAACCGTATTTACAGCAAAATAAAAGCGAATTGCTTCCTAATCAAAAATTAACAGAAAATATTAAGATAACAGTGCCAAAGAACCATATTTTTGTATTAGGTGATAATCGGCAAAATAGTATGGATAGCAGACAGATAGGGTGTATTTCAGAGAAGGCTGTTATCGGGAAGGCGATTTTCAGATTTTATCCAATCGTAGAAAAGTACTAATATAGACAACGAAAAAGCGTTGGTGGAGAATTCATATCATCTACCAACGCTTTTCTTAATTAATTGGAACGATTAACAAATTCAAAAACCATCTCTATAGAAACTTTTTTTCGTGGTGGAACGACACCAAGCCGAGCTAACTCATTCATTTGTTCCGTTACTTCGTTTATTTTATCAACAGAAAAATTCTCCCCAGCTTTGCATCGTAAAATTGCTTCTTCAATGAAGGATTCACGCAGTTGATCTAATTGCTTATAATGATTGACTAGAGAATTCACTTGTTTTACATGCTTGCTAATCGCCTTATGTACACTCATATTCTAGCTCCTTACATTTTGTATATAATTATTTTAATATTTAATCGATTAAAAAGAAAGGTTTTTGTTGTTTACATAATTAGATTATGATTAACTAACGATTTTTGTTATCCAAAACATATGTAAAAGGAGGACGGAAGAATATAAGACTAATGGAATGGATAAAAGAAAAATCCAAAGGCGCACATTCTTGCTATAAAAATAGATGGCTAAATAAAAGAGGAAAATGGACAAACCTAATTTTAGGATAAGGAATAAAGATGGTGAAATTTTCCATAGAGAGTTCATCAATGGATTAGCTTCAGCTATTTGGTTTGATTTAATTCCGAGAAAGGTAAGAATACCATCAAAAAAATTTAATAAGCTTAGCGAAATAAACAGAATCTTCAAATAATCACTCCTCTTCATTATCCCTAATTATCCCAATTTTAGCGATAGATTGATATAGGTCATTTTATATTTCATTCTTTTGTAGGAGTTTTTACAACATTACCGCGCATAATATCTCTTATGTGCGGTTTATTAAGAAATATAGTATACTAAAATTACTACTTAATAGATTGGATGACTATACATATGATCACAAAGGAAACCCTATTTTCTTGGTATGAAGAAGAGCTGACCCTTTTTCGGACAGAAATGGACAATAAAGATTATAGTAACTTTACGATTGAAAATTATATGCGGGATGTTTATTTCTTTTTAGAGTTTATTACGCGAAAAAAAGAAGCGTATACGGATTTAAGTACGGTCAAGAAATTACAGATTACCCTATTTATGAATGAACTAAAAACGAAGCGCGCAAATAGTTCCAGTTCGAGAAATAGAAGATTAACGGCCATTCGTTCCTTTTATAAATGTTTAGTAGATTATGAGCTTGTTCCAAAAAATCCAGCGATCGATTTAGAGAGTGCGAAAGAGCAGAAGGGCAAATTGCCAAGCTATTTGGAAAAAGACGAATTAAAATCTTTTTTTGTTATGGTTGGAAAGGTATCGCAAAAGCAACATCAAAGACGAAATAAAGTAATCCTCGGTCTAATGGCGTTCGCTGGCTTGCGGGTAATGGAAATTCATTCTCTTAATCTGTCTTCCATTAATCAAAATAGAGGCATTCACGTACTGGGAAAAGGGAATAAGTCACGATATATTCCGTTGCCAAAAAAACTAATGGAAGAATTACAATTATATATAGAAGAAAATCGGATTTTTCCCATGAAAGGGCAGGAAGATGCACTCTTTATTTCGCGAAGAGGAAAGCGAATTTCCAGAAGAAGAATCCAAGAAATTACAGAACGAATTATTGAACAAATGGCTAAAGACTATCCAGAATTAAAATGGAAGGAAAAAGGGATTTCTAGCCATAAATTAAGACATAGTTTTGCAACACATTTAGTGCGGGATGGTCGTGATATCCGAACGGTACAAGAGTTGCTTGGGCACACCAATTTAAATACAACACAAAAATATACCCATGTTTCTGATTCGCAAAAGGAAAAAGCGATGGATTTAGAAATATCAGAGTATCTTTAAGAATACCATAATTACATTATGTAAACTAAAGAGTTTTCCTATACATATTTTTGTTTTGGTAAGAATATATATAACCATGATTAAAGATGAAAATACAACCCCTTTTCTTTACAGCAAAGCCATATCCGATGTGCTTGCACTAAGAGGAGGGATTAGTCTGTCTACGAAAGATAAGGGAAGTGTTTTTCCATGCCGAGTAAAAAACATTCTATTATCGTCCATGCAAATGCGAAAAAGGTTTGGGATTTTGTTCGCTCTATGAATAACTGGGCTCCGTTAGTGCCAGGGTATATTAGTCATCACATTTTAAATGAAAAGGTTTCAACCTGGGAGTTTAAAATTGATATGGGACTTTTCAAGAAAAAAGTAGAAATGGAAGTAACCATCTTAGAATGGAAAGAACCATCGAAAGTTACCTTTAATTTAGTAGGAATTAATGAGCATTTTGAAGGAAATGGATATTTTTTGGTAGAAATACAGGATGGAATTGAAACAAAAATGACAGGATATTTAGAAATCAATTCTACAGGAACGTTTCCGACTTTAACAAATAATCTTATGGAGCCTAAATTAGAGGAAATGGCGGAAGAATTAACGGAAGCTGTCCGGACAGCAATTGAAAATTTACCATAATTATATTATGTAAACAAAAGAATAAGAGTCTCCTATTTATTGGATTATTCCATAAATAGGAGACTCTTTATAAATTTTTTGTAAAGTTTTTCTCCATTAACTTGGTTAAATAGATACCGTCCGATATGATAAAGGTTACTAATTTAAATGGAGGTTTGTCATTGGATAAAACAAAACAATTGAAGAAAAGTAAGACTTTTTTAGAAATCTTCCTTGTTTCTACAAAGCTCGGATTGACTTCTTTTGGTGGGCCCGTTGCACATTTAGGTTATTTTCATGATGAATATGTACGGCGGAGGAAATGGCTTGATGAGAAAAGTTATGCTGATTTAGTAGCTCTTTGTCAATTCTTACCCGGTCCTGCCAGTAGCCAAGTCGGGATTGGAATTGGAATCTTGCGCGGTGGGATTATTGGTGGGATTATTTCCTTTTTAGGTTTTACACTTCCTTCTGTGATCGCTTTAATAATCTTCGCTTACTTAATCGAGGGGCTAGACATCAGGAATGCAGGATGGATACATGGACTAAAGATAGTAGCAGTTGCCATTGTTGCGCATGCGGTACTTGGTATGGCGAAGAATTTAACACCAGACTTAAAAAGGAAGACGATTGCACTCTTTGCTTTAGTACTTACACTCTTATGGCAAAGTGTTTTTTCGCAAGTAGGGGTTATTATACTATCAGCCATAGTCGGCTATTTTCTATATAAACAGCAATCTTTAAAACAAAACCATGGGGATGTTTCTTTCCCGCTTTCGAAGCGAGTCGCAAGTATATCGTTAGTGTTATTTTTTGTCCTTCTTTTCCTTTTACCTGTCATTCGGGAAGTTTATACATATCCATGGATTGCTATGTTTGATAGTTTTTATCGTGCTGGTTCACTTGTTTTTGGAGGTGGCCATGTGGTGCTGCCTCTTTTAGAGCGTGAATTTGTTCCAGGTGGATGGTTGAGTGAAGAAGCTTTTCTTGCTGGATACGGAGCAACCCAGGCTGTACCGGGACCTTTGTTTACATTTGCTGCCTATATTGGCACTGTAATGAATGGATGGGGAGGTGGCCTGTTTGCTACATTTGCAATCTTTCTGCCAGCCTTTTTATTAATCGTTGGTACGCTTCCGTACTGGAATTCCTTAAGGAAAAATCCAAAAATTCAAGGTGCTTTAATGGGGGTAAATGCTGCAGTTGTTGGTATACTAATTGCTGCATTTTACCATCCAATATGGACGAGTAGTATCATAAATGCTAGTGATTTTGCTTTAGCTGCCATTTTATTTTCGATGTTAGTATATTGGAAGCTACCACCATGGGTTGTTGTTCTTACAGGTGCAGTTGGCGGGACACTGCTTACTTTTTTCCCATATTAATAAACAAAAACCTATAAACGAGGTTTTTCACACGTTTATAGGTTTTTGTATTTCTTTTAAGACTTTGTTAATTGGTTGTATAAGTTGCCCATTTCAATCGCGTTAACCGCAGCTTCCCAGCCTTTATTTCCAGCTTTTGTACCTGCTCGTTCAATCGCTTGCTCAATATTTTCTGTAGTAAGAACACCGAAGATTACAGGGATTTCCGTACTTAACGAAACGTTTGCCACACCTTTTGCGACTTCGTTACTTACATAATCAAAATGAGGAGTTGCTCCACGAATAACAGTTCCAAGTGTAATAATCGCATCATATTTACCAGAAGCAGCCAATTTTTTGGCAGCTAAAGGAATTTCATAAACGCCAGGCACCCACATTACGGATATATCATTTTCTGTAACACCGTGACGTTTTAACGCATCTTCTGCTCCAGATAAAAGTCTTGTCGTAATAAATTCATTAAAGCGGGATACAACAATCCCAATTTTCAAGCCTGTTCCAATTAAGTTTCCTTCAAATACTTGTTTCATTTGCTATTCCACCTTTTGTAATAAATTTTGTCGATATTGAATTAAATCTTGAATTGTAATCATTTTTAAATCAAATTTTTCCGCAATCAGCTTCAAATCGTTCACTCTCGCCATTGTTCCGTCTTCCTTTAAGACCTCTACAATAATCCCAACAGGCTTTGCGCCTGCAAGCATCGCTAAATCAACTGCTGCTTCCGTATGTCCATTGCGATTTAGCACGCCGCCATCCTTTGCAATAAGAGGAAAGATGTGACCTGGTCTTGTAAAATCATCAGCACTGGTGTCTGTATCAACCATTTTGCTTATTGTATAGGCGCGTTCATATGCACTAATACCTGTTGATGTCTCTTTATGGTCAATACTAATTGTGAATGCAGTGCTTCTCGGATCACTACTATTTGTAACCATAGGAGGGAGGTGTAGTTTATCTGCTAAATTTTGTTGAATGGGAACACAAATTAGGCCACGTCCCTCTTTTGCCATGAAATTAATCATTTCTGGAGTGACATGATCTGCCAATCCAATAAAATCACCTTCATTTTCCCGATCTTCATCATCACAAACAATTACTACTTTGCCTTTTTTTAAATCGATTAAAGCCTCTTCAATGGAATCAAACATCGTTTTCTTCCTTTCGTTGTATAAATTAATTAATAAAAACCATTTTCTCTTAAAAATGTAGCATTAATTTTTGATTCTTGTTTTATGACTGGATCTTTGTCTCTCGTCATAAATGAATGAAAATATTTGGCTAAAAGGTCAAATTCGATATTAACAAGATCACCTTTTCGTTTATTTCCAATCATGCTAACTTTCGAAGTATGCGGGATAAGCGATACAAAGATGGAGTTAGGAGTTGTTTTAAATATAGTTAAACTCGTTCCATCAACTGTAATGGAGCCTTTATCCATTGTTAGGTGTAACTGGTCTTCTGGAATCTGAATTTCTACTACCGTACTATTTTCTATTTTTTCTGTCGAAACAATAGTACCTGTACAATCAACATGTCCAGATACAAAATGTCCGCCGAATCTGCCATTAGCCGCCATTGCTCGTTCTAAGTTAACGCTTGTCCCACCGCTTAGAAGTTTAAGCGTTGTATCATAGAAAGTGTTTGGCATAACATCGACAGTAAACCAATTGTTATTAAAAGAAGTAACCGTTAAACAAACTCCGTTTACAGCAATGCTGTCACCGATTTTAATATCCTCCATGATTTGTTCTGCTTGAATGGATATGGAAATAGTATGACCCGTTTTTTTGCTATGTCTAACGACTCCTAATTCTTCGACTAGCCCAGTAAACAAAGGAATTTCCTCCTCTCTGCAAAGTGTATTGTAAAGTTCTTAAATAGCTAAAGGGGTCCATACATTTTTTAATGGATAGAAATAAATATTCTATAAGTCCATAAAAAAATACAAAAGAAAACCCCGTATAAAAAATTATACGGGGTCAAATACATACTTAAATAAACGTAATAAACGTATCGTATGATAGAACAGCTGTTTTTTCGTTGATTGTTGTTTGTAAATTGTGCTGTCAGTGGATATTCTTTTTTGGCAAAAAAGAAAGAACGAAGCCTAGTTTTAGTCTGTATAAATATAAACAGCTACAACTGAGCAAACTTTACAGCATTACAAAATACTACCAAAACAAAACTATAGAAAAACAGCAAGAAGAAAGGAGTACACATTCTTTTTCATTCTATAAATCATACCTATTTGTTTATTGTTAGTTGCCTTCTCCCATCCAGACTTTACTGTCGGCTTTGGTTTCGCACCAAATCCACCGTTTTATAAATTGGCCATATGTAACAGATACACGATTTAAAATAGGTATTGTAAATTAGCCAATAATTATTCACATAAAACGGGTCACGGGCTTAGAGTTTTACGTTCACTCATCACCGCCGGTTGGGATTTTCACCCGACCCCGAAGGCGATCACACATATTGTGTAATCATAACTATTTAATTAACTGTATCGTACACCTTTTCATTTCAATTATCAATTATTTTCTCTTAAACACTATATTTACACTACAAGGAAAGGAATAATTCAACTAGATAAGATGTGTTTCTTTTATTGATTTGGTCACACTAAAAGTAAAAAGTGGAGGCAAGAGCATGAAAATTGCAGAAAATGTATTTGGCTATCGTACAGCAATCGCTAACATAGCTTATATAGCAGGATTAGGGTCTACAAAAGATGATTGGGTACTTGTCGACACAGGGATACCATATTCAGCACCGTTTATTTTGAAAAACACAAAGAAACTTTTTAACGAAAAAAAGCCGCTAGCAATCATTTTAACCCATGCTCATTTTGATCATATTGGAGCATTGCAGACACTTGTGAATGAGTGGAATGTGCCTGTATATATCCACGCAAAAGAAATTCCCTATTTAGAAAGCAAGAAGAAATATCCGCCGCCTACACCTTTTAAAGAAAAAGGAATGATGTCATTTCTTTCGCCATTATATCCGCGAGATGGAATCAATTTTCATTCTAGAATAAAACCTATATCAAGTGAAGATTCCTTACCATTTTTAGATGGCTGGAAATGGATCCATACGCCAGGACACACGGACGGACATATTTCCTTATTTAGAGAAAAAGATCGGTTACTTCTTGCAGGAGATGCACTGATTACAGTCAAACAAGAGTCGCTATTTGCGGTCTTAACCCAGAAGAAGGAGATTCATGGGCCACCAGCATACTTTACACCAGACGTAGAAACTAGCTTAACGTCCATTGAAAAGCTACTAGAACTTAATCCACAAATTTTATATACAGGGCATGGAGTGCCAATGTATGGAAAAGAGATAAGGGAAGGAATTAGCGACCTTCTTTATCAGCATTCTGAAGAGGCTTTAGTAAAAGGAGTATAGAGTAGGTGGAAATGCGGGTGAAATTGCTAATATTAAAAGAGAAGAATTGTACCATGCAAATTAAAAGGAAATAGTGATCCATAAATCTTTCGAGTCTCTGATGTCATCAATTGTTAAGCTATACTTCATTAATAAAACATAAGATTAATATTTCTATCATTGAAAAAACAATCTAGAAAACAAAAAAATATACGTAATTGGATTAATTACCTCAACTCAATATTAAAGTTCTAAATTCTATAATATTTTGGAGTGCATAAAAGAAATACTGATTATTTGAGGATAACCAAATAATTAATCCATGCTTTTTTAAGAAGGATAATCCAATTATTCGTATTATATCATTTAATAATTCGATATTTTTCTAATAATAAACGTCTAAAACCTTGATACATAAAGGATTAGACGTTTTAGTTATTATACCACATTTAAGCATAAGAAGGATTTAACGCTCAATCTAGAAGTTAAAGCTTATTTTCATAAAAAAGTGATTACTTATATAAAAATAGATGCAATATTCCTGTAATAAGTGAAAGCTTCTATTGTGATAGAATACACTTAAACTATCGGAGAACATCTTTTGCATTTAATTAAGTTAAATAGGATCCATTTTGTACAGGCTACTTACTTAAATCAACCATACTATAAAAAACTTAGGATGAAAATTTCAAAACAAGGTCATATAGGATGTTTTTTTTTCGTACAATATTTTGGAGGTGAAAAAATGGCAAGAATAGCTTACAGAGATTCAGATATTGATTTAATGGCAAGAATGATGAGAGCTGAAGCTGAAGGCGAAGGAAACCAAGGAATGCTATATGTTGGAAATGTAATCGTAAACCGTGTTATAGGAAATTGTTTAGACTTTAAAGATGTAAGAACCGTTCAACAAGTAATTTTCCAAGTCCAAGGGGGAAATTACTCTTTTGAAGCTGTTCAAAAAGGCAATGTCTTTTATCAAAGAGCAAGAGAGTCGGAAAGAAGATTAGCACTTCAAAATGTGAAATACTGGAGAGATCACCCAGCAAGATTTGCTTTATGGTACTTTAATCCAAGTGGAGCATGTCCTCCAACCTGGTATGACCAACCTTTTACTGGTCAATTTAAACAACATTGTTTTTATGAACCAAAGGCTGGAACATGTGATAGTGTTTATAAAGGATGAGAATTATGAATAGGCTGAAAACATGCATGGATTAATTTTGCATCTTTTTGGCTTTTTTTGAATTTAAATATATTACCAAACACATATTTGTAGTCGCAAAATATTTTCAGTAGAAATTGGGCGGTCCTTAATACAGCGAATAAGCTTCACAAAATACAGGAAAACATACAATACTTTAGAGATTTATTAAAAATAAGGTGGTTATGTTTGAATGTTTAATCAAGAAGTCTATCCCGCTGTAAATGTTAATCAACAAGCAGAGAGACAATTTCTGAATTTTCTAATCCCATCTCTTCCAGCACCTGGATTGGGAGGACCTCCAGGTATTCCTGGTTTCCCAGGACCTGGATTACAACCTTCACAAGCTCCAACGGCTCCCCCTCCACCATTTATTCCTCAACAAGCGGTTGCTTCGCCATTTGCTATTGATCCAGGAGCAATTAGCTTATGCATGTTTCGTAATACCTTTATATGGCTAAGTAATGGTCAGGGATTTTGGTTTTATCCTATTATCATAGGTCCAAGATCTGTCGCCGGTTTCAGATGGAACGGAAGATTTTGGGTGATTTTTGGTATTGATACAAGAAGAATTGTTTCGTTTACATGTTTCTAAATAACATTTTTGAGGTGATGCTTGAATGAGGCATTGCCTTTTATTTGATTTTAGATTTAGTTACCCTTTTGATTATTTAAAATGGAAATAGCTAAAAAAATGGAAGAAATAACCTCGACGGAATGTAAAATATTGATTTGCTGATTATTACGAAGGAAGAATTAAGTACGGAGGGGAATATCATAGAGGAAAGAATGATAAGTGGAGGAGCAGATGATACAAATATCGGGAACAACCTTTCAGTTTAAAGAAAATTGGCCATTGGATCACATTGAAAAAAGCATCTTACAGCACATGCAAGATGCTCATAACATCTATTCTTATCCTTCTTTGGAGGAATTGCAGTTTGAAATTAAAATGCGCAAAAATATCATAAATAGTGCAACAGAAATGAATGAAACCAAGGCTCAGTTTACAATTTTCGAGCAATCAAGGTGCAACCCTGCTTACTGGCAATTAACGGCGGCTGGTGGTTTTTTGCAGAGATTGGATGTGAAACCTTCAGATGCCATTATGGATATTTATCAGAACAGTTCGCTGTATGCGTTTGAATGCGCAACTGCTTCTGTCATTATCTATTACTATGCAATGTTACAGACTATCGGAAAACATTTATTCGATGCTTATTTTCAAAATCTTTATCTTTACAGTTGGCATGCGGATACTGACCTTGGTTTAGTTACGTTTTATACAAGTAGTTTTTTGCCTGGAGACATTGTTTACTTTGAAAATCCAGACTTTGATTTAAAAACACCCTGGTTTAGAGGATTGAATGCTATTATTCTTGATGATGGTAGATTTTTCGGACATGGATTTTCCATAAAGACTAATCATGAAATCATTCAGGTTCTTAATGAAAGAAGAATAGCAGGAAGTAATCGATCTGCTGAACTAACAAGTTTGGTGACAAGACCATCTTTTATCCATATATCAGGATTGGCAAAGGGGCAAACAAGAAACATTGCTTACAAACTCCGACTACCTGTTGTGCATCATAACCACAGTTCCATATCAACTCTAAGATATCAGAAGTATCTAATACAGTTAGGGTATCTGTTTAAAGGCTGATTCAGTTTATCGATTCTGTAAGATTCTTTTTGCACGAATGGGTACATACCCATTTTTCAGTAGACGGGCTCCATTTTCATTTTTGAGAGTATCATGTAGTGATAACCTTACTATAAGAAAGGATGAATGAAAATGTATGCTAACGTAAATGCATCTCCAACTCAAGGTGCGAATGTTCCTCCTCAGCCGAACACGTCGCCTGCTTTTTTTATGAATGCTCCATCTTTCCCTACCTACACAGCACCCGCTTACAGTTATTGCGGCCCAACATATCAAAAGAATGACTTTGTCTTAGTTGTCGTGTTGTTTATTTTATTAATCATTGTGGGAGCTTGTATTTGTTAATAATGTCTGCGTCTTATATTCACAAATTAAACAGTTTCATCCCTAATAAATTTAAATAAAAAATAGTAAGTTTTATTGGAACTTACTAGATAGACGATGCTAACAATTGCTAACATCGTCTTTATTTATGTATAAAATAGGAGATTGACTGTTAAATTATTAGACACTACAAAATATACAAATGTAATTTTGCGATTTAACGTTTGACTATAAACGAGTTTGCTGCCTTCCTTAATACAACGGAGAGGCTTTTTTCTGTCACAGTCATGCAGTTACTTCTTTTTAATGTCATCCGAACATGATATATTTAAGTCGTAATTGGAGGTGTTCTTGTGAATAAATTACAAGTAATTCTGGAAAAATCTAAATATACATACGAAATAATTGAGCATCAAAAACCAATACTTTCGAGAGAGGATGGTTCAAAATATTTGGGATAGAGGTGGGGCAAACCGCTCCAACTCTCATTTTAAAAACTGATATGGGATACTTTGTTTTCATTGTATCGGGTAATCGTGACAAACTTGATTTTGTAAAAATCGCAGATATATTAGGATGTAGTAAAGTAAAATTAGCTTCACCCAAAGAAGTTCAAAAGGTTACAGGATTTGAGGTTGGAAATGTTCGTATGGTAGGTCTTGATTTACCTTGTGTGCTTGATAAAAAACTTTTCGAATATGTCTTTGGAGGGACAGGAAAATCAACATGCTCGTTAAAAATTGAACCTCAAGCTCTAATTGAATTAAATCATGTCGTTTCAATATTTGAATAGTAGGGAAACAAGAATTATTTACTAAAATTTATTGACTATCCCCTTGGGTGTTAGCTTAAGCTTAATTTTAGAGGTGACAGTATGTTAATTAATGAAACAAGTAAATTAACAAGTTTGACTAAAAAAGCTATTGAGTATTATATGGAACAAAAGTTGATATGTCCTAAAATTTTGGATAATGGTTACCGTGATTTTAGTGAAAATGATATAGATTGTTTAAGGAAAATTTATGTTTTTCGAAAACTTGGGCTTAGTATAGTAGAAATTAAGTCAGCCCTTGCCGATAAGACAAATAACACATTACAAAAGATATCCGTACAAAGAGAATTAACTATTCAAAGGGATCAAACGAAAAAATCTATTCTGGATCAACTAAGTTTTGATAAAGATTATTCTGAAATACTCAAGGAACTAAAAACGTTAGAACAGAGGTCAACTGTTACAGAAAAGATATTGGAGGCTTTTCCGGACTACTTTGGTCGATTTATTTGTCTGCATTTTGCATATTTTTTGAAAGAGCCTATTACAACTTCTGTGCAGCAGTCGGCGTATAAAGAAATAATATCGTTTTTAGATAATGTGCCTACATTGCAGTTAACGGAGGATTTAAAATTGTTCTTAATAGAAAATACAAAAGATTTTAAAACAGAAAATATTCATGAGATGATAGAAAGTACAAAACAATCTATTGAAAATCCTAATATATTCTTAACAGAAAACAAGGAAGCAATTGAGCGATATTTGGAGTACAAAAAATCCGAAGAATATAAGAACTCTCCCGTTTATAAAATCCATAATATTTTTAAAGAGTTTAATAAAACTAGTGGTTATTATGAAGTATTTATTCCTGCAATGAAAAAATTAAGTAGTTCTTACTCAGCATATTGTAAACAGATGGAATTAGCTAACGAAACATTATTGTTACAATATCCAGAATTCAATCAATTAAATAACTAAGCGTTAATCTACCTTTATGGTTACTAAGTATGAATTCTTGTGATGAAAAATGAATAGCTAAGATAATGGTTATTGGTAGGAAAAGATTAATAAGACATTTATACTTATTTTAATGTAGACATATAGAGCATTTTTTTATGTTGGTAAATGATAGTTAGATAAAACAACATTTTTTTAGAGATGTGCTAGTAAATTAATAGCTTTTTCTTCCAAGATATAATCCTTTAACGAATCCCTATTTCATGATACTCTTATTTATTAGAAGAATGATATAGTTAGGAGTATTTTTATGAAATTAGTAACTTGGAATGTTAATGGAATTAGAGCCTGTGTGAAAAAAGGCTTTTTGGATTTTTTTCAGCAAATAGATGCAGATATTTTTTGTCTTCAAGAAACCAAGCTCCAAGAAGGACAAATTAAATTAGAATTAGAAGGCTACCACCAGTTTTGGAATTATGCAGAAAGAAAGGGCTATTCAGGAACAGCGGTTTTTACAAAGGAAAACCCCCTTTCTGTCCAGTATGGCATCGGGGAAGACTTTGAAGAATTAGAAGGAAGAGCCATTACGTTAGAGTTTGAAAACTTCTTTCTACTGAATGTGTATACGCCAAATTCAAAGCGTGATTTAAGCAGATTGTCCTATCGAATAGAATGGGAAAAACAACTACAGCATTACATTTTATCACTGGAAGCAATGAAGCCAGTAATATATTGTGGAGATTTGAATGTTGCCCATCAAGAAATTGATTTAAAAAATCCGAAGCCGAATATTGGAAATTCAGGTTTTACCACGGAGGAAAGAGGGGAAATGACTAGCTTACTACAATTAGGATTTGTAGATAGCTTTAGATATTTATACCCAGAACGAACAGATATGTACACATGGTGGAGCTATATGGCAAAGGTAAGAGAAAGAAATATTGGGTGGAGAATTGACTATTTTATCGTCTCCAATCAATTAAAAGACAATATTTCTGATGTAAATATCCATTGCGATGTAATGGGAAGCGACCATTGCCCTGTGCAACTTGAAATCCAAATATAATATAATTAAAGGGCATCATTTTAGCTAACATTCTAAAGAGATAATCATATCCTTAGAATAAAAGGCAGATGCCTTTTTTCCACTTTGCCTAAATTACCTATAACTATTTAGTGGTTACTAAAGCTTAACAATGGAACGATATATATTATCGTAGATTCATCCATACATAATGAGAAGGAGGAACTTTTTATATGAATTTAAAAGGAATTCATCATGTTTCTGCCATGACAGCGAAAGCAAAAGAAAATTATGCCTTTTACACAACTGTACTAGGTCTCCGATTAATAAAGAAAACGGTTAATCAAGATAATCCTTCTGTCTATCATCTATTTTATGGAGATGAACAAGGAAATCCTGGGACAGAGCTTACATTTTTTGAAATTCCCCATATGGCACCTAACAGAGAAGGTGTAAGCAGTATTTCAGCAACCTCGCTTCGGGTGCCAAGTGATAAAGCATTAGATTACTGGGTAAAACGTTTGGATGATTTTGGTGTCACGCATGGGAAAATCACAGAAAGAGCTGGACGATTGACATTGGAATTTAGAGACTTTGAGACACAGCGATTTTTCTTCGTGTCAGATGAGCATGATACTGGAGTAAAAGCAGGCATTCCATGGGATAAAAGCCCAGTTCCAACCGAATTTGCTATCACAGGACTTGGTCCAGTTCAATTAACGGTGCGCCGTTCAGAATCTACCATTCGCGTGTTAACTGATTTACTTGGCTTTCGCTTAAAGGATACCTATCCATCCACTTTCGAAAATCAGCCACCTATACAAGTATTTGAGACAGGCGAGGGAGGTTCTGGCACAGAAATCCATCTAGAGGAACGCACAGATTTAAAGGTACAGCGGCTTGGAAGAGGTGGCGTACACCATGTAGCCTTTCGTGCTGATAATGAGGAAGAACTACACACTTGGATCGAAAAAATTAATGATTCACGGTATCAAAACTCAGGTTTTGTTGATCGTTACTATTTTAAGTCCCTCTATTTTAGAGAACCGAACGGGATATTATTTGAAATTGCAACAGATGGACCAGGATTTGCTACAGATGAAGCGGTAGAGCATTTAGGTGAATCACTTGCATTGCCACCATTTTTAGAATCAAAACGCTCAGATATAGAAGCCATATTAGTACCATTAGATACAAGTAGTAAATAATAGCAAAGTATCCTCTAATATATGCTAAAATAATAAAGTATTATTGTTGGAATTGCTAGGGGGAAAAAGAAAATGAAATGTGTATCCATTGATTTAGATGGCACTTTACTAGATGACCATCATCAAATATCAGAAGCAAATCGAAACGTTATCCAAAAATTAAAGGATCAGCATATTGATGTAATCTTAAACACAGGACGCCAATACGCAGATGTCATTAAAGTAGAAGGTGTAAAGGAGTTAAAGCTTCCGATTTTTTGCTTAAATGGCAGCATGATGTATGATGAAACAGGAAAGCTCCTTTATGAAACACAAATTTCGATTGAATTATATCAAACCTTGCTAGAAACCTTGCAAAAACTTGAGGTAGGAATTCTTGTCTATACGAATCAAGGAGGATTTCCAGGAACATTGCCAATGCTCCGCGGGAAGTCTTGGGACGAGATTCAAGCACTATTCGATCAACAAGATTATGAAGCAATTCTCCATTTAAAAGATGTTAAAATCTATAAATTAATCGCTGTTGTCGATGAAACACAGTTGGATAAAATCGAGAAAGTCAAAGAAGCTTTAAAAAAGCATGACACCATCTCATTTTCATCCTCTTTTCCAAATAACTGTGAAATCACTTCAAGTGAAGCGCAAAAGGGAAAAGCAATCAGACGTTATGAAAACCTGCGCAATCTTTCTTTTGATGAGGTATATTCATTTGGAGATGGAGGGAATGACGTGACTCAATTTGAAGTATCCACCAGATCCTTTGCAATGGAAAATGCGCCGGAGGACATCAAGAAAAGAGCAAGCGATCTAACAAAAAGCAACAACGATGATGGGGTGGCATATGCAATTGAAGAGATTCTGAAATTAGTGTAACCATCATATACTAGACTAGTTTAAAGCCAGATTCCTTAGGATAACTCTGGCTTTTTTCGCTGCGAAAAATGAAAAGAAGAATAGGAGTCTGATACATTTTGAAAAAAATCGTGTTTACTGGTGGGGGATCAGCTGGCCATGTTACCCCTAATATTGCCATCATAAATGAATTAAATAAACATGACTGGGATATTTCGTATATTGGCAGCAAAGCAGGAATTGAAAAGGATTTAATCGAAAAAGTGGATATACCCTATTATCCTATTTCTAGTGGCAAGCTGAGAAGATATCTATCAAAGGAAAATATAAAAGATATTTTTAAAGTAATGAAGGGTTGCTATGATGCGAGAAAAGTGTTAAAAAAAATCAAACCAAATGTCGTTTTTTCAAAAGGTGGTTTTGTTTCCGTACCAGTTGTAATGGCAGCTAGTCAATTAAAGATACCTGTTATTCTTCATGAAAGTGACTTAACACCAGGTTTAGCCAATAAATTATCCGTACGATTTGCTTCGAAAATTTTCACATCGTTTGATGAAACTTTGCGTTATTTACCTAAGGAAAAAAGCAAAGCAATTGGTTCACCAATTCGCAAAGAAATACTTTCCGGTTCTGCAGCAAAAGGAAGGCTGTTTCTTGGCTTTTCAAGCCAAAAACCGATACTTACCATTATGGGCGGCAGCTTAGGGGCGAAGAAAATAAATGAAGTTGTCCGTGATAATTTAGAAACACTATTACAAACATACCAAATCGTGCATCTATGTGGAAAAGGCAACCTTTCAGAAGAACATGCAGGAATAAAGGGATATACACAATATGAGTATGTATATGAAGAGTTAGCGGATATTTTAGCAGCTACGGAAGTAGTTGTAACAAGAGGTGGCTCTAATTCTATCTTTGAATTCCTTGCACTTCGCATCCCTATGCTGATTATTCCCTTAACGAAGCAACAAAGCAGAGGCGACCAAATATTAAACGGGAAAGTCTTTACGGAAAATGGTTACTCCTATATGATAGAAGAGGAAGCTTTAACGAAGCAACATTTCCTTGATACACTGAAAGAAATAAAAGAAAACAGTGAATTAATGATGGAAAAAATGCGTTTGAATAAAAGCAAAGGCGCATTAGAAGAAATTATAAAAGAATTAAATCGTTACTAATATACATATGTCAGGCTACAACTAGAGTTTGCATGTTCGTCTCTACTTGTAGTCTTTTATTTTTGTACAAAAATGATTTCACTTGATAATTTCTAAAGAAAGAGCCAAAATATAAAAATGGTAATCGCTTCAAATGCGAATGGAAAGTAGGTAGCAACATGCAATCATTTACAGACATCGGATTGTCTTCATCAACAATCGAAAAGCTCAAAAAACAAGGAATAAAACAGCCAACTCCAATTCAAGCAAAGGTTATTCCCCCACTCCTTAAAGGGGTTGATTTAATTGCCCAAGCACAAACGGGTACAGGCAAGACATTTGCCTTTATATTGCCGATTTTAGAAAAAATGGATGCCGAAGCAAATCACGTTCAGACACTAATCTTAACGCCAACAAGAGAACTTGCCATTCAAATAACGGATGAAATCATGAAAATGAAGCAAGAAACAGTTAAAGTTCTAGCTGTATACGGAGGGCAGGATGTGGACAAACAATTGAAAGTCTTGCAGAACGACGTTTCGATTGTAGTAGCTACACCTGGTAGATTAATTGATCATATTAAACGAGGCACAATTGATTTAAGTAAAATCTCCTTTTTTGTATTGGATGAAGCAGACCAAATGCTACATATTGGATTTTTAGATGAGATTAGCTTTATTATAAGAAATATTCCTAAGTCAAGACAAACCTTGTTATTTTCCGCAACCATTTCTAAGGAAGTCGAAAAACTTGCGAAGAAATATACGAAAAATGCCGAATTTTTTACTGTGGAAACAAAACAAGGACCTGCAAAAACAGTAAAGCAAGTAAGTATACATACAACCGATCGCGCAAAGCAAGGAACGTTAATGACCTTAGTTAAGGAAGCTAATCCTTATATGGCAGTAATCTTTTGTCGAACAAAGCGTCGCGTCACAAAATTATATGAAGTATTGCTTGCAAATAAATTTAGCTGTGGCCAATTGCACGGTGATTTGTCGCAAACGAAAAGAGAGCAGGTAATGAAAGCATTCCGAGATGGGAAATTCCAATTATTAATTGCTACAGATGTTGCGGCTAGAGGGTTGGATATTGATGGGATTACCCATGTTTATAATTATGATATCCCAATGGATGCGGAGAGTTATGTGCATCGAATCGGAAGAACCGGGAGAGCAGGAACAGAAGGATATGCAGTCACTTTTTACTCATCTGAAGATAGACCGTTATTAGATTCCATTGAAGACCAATTAGATATTAAAATCGAAAAAATACAGCAGCCAAAGAAAGATGCTAAAGATAAAAAAGGGCTGGAAACGAGACCACAGAAAAAGACGTACAAAAAGCAAGGTTCTCCTAAAAACAAAAGAGAAACCAACCGTCCATCTACATCGGATAAAAAAGAGAAGGACAGCAAACAGAAACGTTTTACAGATACCAGTAAGAAGGCAAGTACTTTCCAATCTCCAGCAAAAAAACGCACAAAACCAAAAAAGAGAACGGGAAAAAGATAAATTCTTAACGCAAAAACCAGAAATCTTACTTTGAAAGGAGATCATATCATTGTTGAAAACCGAAATGAAAAATTATCTAGAAAACACACAAAAAGAAGGAAAAGTTGTTCTTTTTGAGGAAGAATTGAATTATGTTAGAAAAGAAGAGCTTTCCGAGGAAAGTTTAGTTGTCGGAAATACAGCAGATCGTTTCTCTGATCTTTATATGGAGCTCGCAAATAAAGAAACGGACGAAGTAGTAAAGGAAAACATTGAAGACACTTTTTTAAAGGAATCGGTTCAATACTTAGAAAAAAATATGGAGTTCTATCTATATGTGGAATCAAAGGCATTTGAGATTATTGGTGTTGATTCCATGTCTCTAGAAGTAGATTCTGTCTTTGGAACCTATGAAATATTATGTGGTTTAAAAGCTCAAAAAAAGACGGAAAAAGATATTCGTGCTTTTATGGAGGAGCATTTAGTAGGTGATGCTACCAACTACCATTTAATGTTCAACGGAAATGACGGAGTTTGGGATGTCAATTTCTCTTTAGAAAAAATTAACGGTTTCCACAAAGAGATGGAAATTGGCGAAGCATTAAAATTATCTTACTTATTTTTATTTGCTTTAAAGGAAAGATTAGCTTCATAAGCCTTTTTAATTATTTTAAATACCTATGCTCTGGATGAATACATAAAGCCCAAGCAATAGCGAAGTGTATTTATGCTGCTCATTTATAAAGGTACGTACTAATTTTAAAGAATGGTTCATTAAAAATAGATGAATTTGATTCTTTATTAAGCATTAAGCAGGCAAATTATCCATTTAGGAGTCGATTTAAAATAAATTCAAACCTTTGCCATATTGTGCAAGGTATAGAATACGCTAGGTTATCGAATGGAGAAACAAACGCATAAATAGTAAGTATGGTAGCCGTAGATTAGGAGAATCTCCTAACTATGGCTTTTTTTATAATAGTTTTCAACTATCTGGAAAAAATAAAGATGGAATATAAAAGGAGTTGATAAAATGCCTGAATTACCAGAAATGGAAAACTACAAAATCCTATTAAATGAATTAATTAGCAACCGACCTATTACTTCAATCGTAATAAACCGCGAAAAATCAATAAATATCCCCATTCCTTCCTTTCTAGAACAAATGCAAAACACATCCATCATTCGAATCGAAAGACGAGCGAAACATTTACTTATTCACTTATCGAATCAGAAGATTTTGTTACTGCATTTAATGCTAGGTGGATGGATGTTTTATGGTACAGAAGAAGAGAAGCCAAAACGGACGATACAAGTACGATTATCGTTTGGAGAAAAAAATCTATATTTTATTGGATTACGATTAGGTTATCTTCATTTACTAACGATAGAAGAATGCAAAGAAAGACTAAAGGAGCTCGGTCCTGAGCCTTTTGATCCCCATTTTACCGAGGAAGCTTTTACAAATACAATAACTACACGGAAAGGAGCATTAAAGCTTAAATTAGTCGACCAACATTTTATCTCAGGAATCGGCAATTGTTATTCAGATGAAATTTGTTATGGAGCACAAATTTTGCCAACAAGAAAAATAGAGGATTTAAACGAAGGCGAAGTAAAAAAGCTTTATCACTCTATGCAGAAAACACTAGCAGCTGCAACGAATATAGGCGGATATATGGAACATCCACTTTATGTAGGCGATAAAAAAACAGGCAGCTACAATGACTTATGTAAAGTCTATGATCGAGAAGGTGAAGTGTGCCAACGCTGCAATAACAAAATCATACTGATAAAGATTTCTTCAAAAAAATGTTTTTATTGTCCTGGCTGTCAGTTTTGAAAAGTCTTTGCATATACTAGGATTAATTTTTCAAATAATGGACAGACTATTTTCTTAGCCCGCTTTACGCGCAACTTATCCATGGATGAAAGAATTGGAATGATAAGGAGTGAGAAAATGGCTTTATTAAATAAGGGAATTTTACTAGTAATAATAGTCTCCATTTTCCTGTCTGGCAGTACACCTAATGCTTTTTCTTCAAAGGCTTTGGCAGCAGAAAATCATAAAAAAGCAACATTATCAACCGCACTGGAATCTCTGTTAAGTACAGAGCCTGAACTTAAAGGGAGCCTGGCAGGCATTAGCATTCGCGACCAGGAATCTGGGAATATCCTTTTTGAGCATATGAGTGATTTAAGATTAACGCCTGCATCGAATATGAAGTTATTGACTTCAGCAGCTGCTTTGAAGGTCTTAGGAGAGGACTATCAATTTATTACGGAAATATACGGCGATGGAAGAGTGCAAGATGGCCATCTAAAAGGAAATTTATACATAAAGGGAAATGGGGATACTAGTCTTCTAGCAGCTGATTTAGAAAAGCTGGCCAAAGAAATAAAGAAAAAAGGAATCAGTTACATTGACGGCGATATCATTGGCGATGATTCTTGGTATGATGATATTCCCTATTCCGTTGATTTAGCATGGAGTGATGAAACAACTTATTATGGTGCGCCAATTTCTGCATTAACCTTATCACCAGATAAAGAATTTGACGCTGGTACTGTATTGCTCGAAATAAACCCTGGCAAAAAAGTAGACGAGCCTGTTGTGATAACCTCTATTCCTGAAACAAGCGAAATCAAAATAGTGAATAAGGCTAAAACAGGGGATAAGGAAGCAGGAACGAGCTTAAAGGTAAACAGAAAGCATACTAGTAAAGTAGTGACTGTTACAGGAAGGCTGCCAGTTAATGCATCCGTTAAAAAAGAGTGGGTTGCAGTCAATGATCCTACTACATATACATTAGATGTGTTCCAACAAGCCTTAAAGAAGGAAGAAATACAATGGAATGGGACAGTGAAAAAAGGAGTTACGCCACAAATAGCGTCCCTTATAACTACCCATTCTTCGATTCCTCTGGAGGAATTGATGATTCCGCTAATGAAATTAAGTAATAATACAATCGCAGAAACATTAATCAAAGAAATGGGTGTTGTTAAAAAAGGGGAAGGTAGCTTCGAAAAGGGGTTAGAGGTACTGGAAGAAGAATTAATTGCTTTCCACCTCGATCCGAATAATATGCTTATCCGAGACGGATCTGGTATTTCCCCGATAGACTTTATTTCTGCAAATGATCTGAGCTTGTTTCTCTATGAAGTCCAAGCAGAACCTTGGTTTGCAACCTTCAGTCAAGCCTTACCCGTTTCAGGCATGGAAGAAAGAATGGTTGGAGGAACACTTAGAAATAGATTGAATACTGAAAACACAAAAGGAAAGGTTTTAGCAAAAACAGGAACACTCACCTCTGTAAGTACATTGTCTGGGTATATGGAAAGCACAAACGGAAAAAAATACATCTTTTCCATTTTATTAAATCATCTCGTAGACGAAGAAAAAGGAAAAGACATAGAAGATCAGATTGTGGAAATACTGGCGGAATATTAAAAAGCGGAGAGCACTCGTTTAGGGGGGGAAGCTTATCAGCTCCTTGGTGCTCGGGGCTAGACAACAAATTGACTTCAAAAAACTTATCCTTACTCAACTATTAAAAAAAGATCATTTCTCTACCTAATCAAAAAAGAATAGGAAGAAAAATGGTCTTTTTGTAATTAATCGTTTTTAGCGAGCTTCGCTAAGTCCGTAATATAATCGAAAAAGGCATCGCGGTTTACATCATATACAACAGAAACTGGTCGGCCATCTTCACTTAGTAAGGTTCTGCCTTGAGAGGGAGCTTCTGTTAAAGCGATGGATTTCACTTCTTTCATTTTAACTAGCTCTTTTTTACCGATCGTTGCTGTTGTCAAAACATCCCAAAGATAATAAGTGGAGTTCGTTTCAACATGAACGAGTGGAGGACAGGCAGCATAACATTGCCCAACGAAGTCGACACCTGTATATCTTCTTAATGACGCCCAATGATTGCGAACAGAATTGGTTAATGGAACTTGATTGGTACTTTCTAATGCAACCATTTCTATCGTTAAATCGCTTGCCCATACAGTAGATACAGCCCATGGATCCCAGAAGGCGTTCCATTCAGCAGTTCCATCATGCTCCGGCTCTTGTACATTGCCTATTTCTAAGAATGTTCCTCCCATCCATACTAATTTTTCTATTTTCGCTTGAATGTCTGGGGCAATTTCTAGTGCTCTTGCTAAATCTGTTAACGGACCAGTAAACAAGAGGGTCGTTTTTTCTGGATTTTCTCTAACAGCTTTTATTAAATGCTCATGAGCAGGAAGCTCACTTTCTGGTGTCACTACTACTCCGCTTTCATTTAGAATTGGCAAGGCATCTACATAAAAAGTATGCAGTCTCCAATCCTTAGGAAAAGGATTTACTCCGCGAGAATTGGATCTAGCAACTTCCACTGATCCATTTCCAAATCGATCGATAATCTTTCTGCTGGCACTAATACCAGGCTCTAAATAGCCATCTGCTGGAATAACGGATACACCGATTAATTCTACCTCATCCATTTGTAATAAAAGAAATAGGGAAATTAGATCATCAATTCCTGCATCATGGTTAAAATAAACTTTCTTTGTCAAAGACATTCACTCCTATGTATTCAAATCATTTATAAAGCTTATACTACTATAATATCAGATTCATGTGAATAATTAGTAAAAAACAATAGAACATGGGAATTTTTTAATTTTCTATCTAATTATGGTTTTTAGTGGAAGAAATAAAGAGTTAAAATAACTTTTAAAATAGATTAGTGTTTAAATGCATATCTGACTAGTATATACTTATAGTTCATTATGTTTTTTTAATCAAAGATACTAACTAATGATTGTTACGATAATGTACAAGATAAATGGAGCTGATTCAATGAGTAAGGCAAAGGGTAAAGGCGGTACAGGCAGAGGAACAGGTAAAAAGGGCTGGAATCGTTGGCAAGCTAGTGCAAACAAAGCAAAGAGTAACAAACCCTACAAAAGTAAAGGGGTTAAAAATCGCAAAAATACAGAGACAACTAGTAATGGTGATACATCCGAAAAATAGTTCCTGTTGCTAGATAACGACCATTTCTTGAATGAAATAAAGGATAGCGATTCTTCCATAATGAAGGATTGCTTTTTTCTTATTCAAGAAAGAGTTTCGATTAGTAGAATTAGCCTTCTTACAATTATATTGAACTAGATTAATAATATTGGTAGAATATAGGAACTTACGTTCTTTAATTGAGAGGAGAGACAATAAATGCAGCTATATTTTTACAATGAGAGATTTAAACAGGCAATCGTACACTATGAATTAACGGAAGAACAGCTTCGTTATACTGGAAAGCCAAATGAATCTATAGAATTATCTACCGAAGATCCTGAACGTTCTTCCATCTTAGCAATGGTAGAAGATAAGCTGGTAACATTTTTCGTTTTACATAAGAATGAAGGGGTGAAACCATATTCGAATAATCCTAATGCCATTTTATTAAGAACATTTTCAACCGATTTTCGCTATCAAGGCAAAGGGTATGCAAAAAAAACATTGATGCTACTACCTGAATTTGTTAAGGGGAATTTTAAAGAAATAAATGAAATCGTTTTAGCGGTTAATCTTAAAAATGAAGCAGCACAGGGATTATACAAAAAATGCGGATTTGTAGATGAAGGTGTTCGCAGAATGGGAAAAAAAGGCGAGCTTATAATAATGAGCTACCATTTTTAATGTTTTTTTAATAAGCATCTAACAATAATAGAGTCAATTGAATAAAAGAGTTGCTGAGACATAAATCTTCCAGTCTAACTTAAAGTCAAACAATTACACGAAGTTGATTGTTTGACTTTTTAATTAGACTGGAAAAAAGCTGTTTTAGTTGTTATCACCCGCAGTTCAGAATACACTTCGCTTTCCGTGGGGCTCGCGCTAAAGCCGCGGTCTGCCTTTGGCCTGCAGGGTCTCAGGCTGTCTCGCTAATCCCCGTGGCGTCTACGTGTAATTCAAGCTGCTCCATATTTCCTACTAATTTATTTTTTCTTGAAAAAACAATATTTTTTAGGAAATAGCCTTTAAAAACAAATAGGTTTCCTCCTTGACAATAATTTAAAACATAAATAAACAAATGTATGAAAGAAGTCATTTAAAAAAACTATATTAGAGAATTGTTCATCTATACGCATTATATATTTTGTTTTGTCCCAGCTGCTATCCTATCGTAACCTTGCGTTATTTGCGTCCAAAATCAGCCTTAATCTCCCCATACTTATTCGTATCCCATTTTAAAATCTTGTTTGTATAGGTGTTTTCCTTCAACCATTTTTCCGCACGCTCGATTAATTTCCATACTTCCTCTGTTCGTTTATCTCTTACTAGTGTTGTATTGGCTTTTTTATTTCGAACCCATGAGAGTGCTGTCATGCTGTCGCTGTATATAGTCGTATTCTTGCCTTGTTTTTGTAAGAGGCTTAGAGCATGAACAATCCCCAAAAATTCGCCAATATTATTGGTTCCAAATACTGGTCCATAGTGGAAGAGCACTTCTCCCGTTTTCGTATGCACTCCACGGTATTCCATCAATCCAGGATTCCCACTGCATGCAGCATCAACAGAAACGCTATTTTCATCAATCGTTTCGAAAGAAGGGCTCGCCTTTTTAGAAGATGAGCTTTTTGAAGCTGTTTGCCCCACATTTCCACCTTGATTAAAAGCTTTTTCCGCTTCCTCTAAAGAAGGAAAAGATTTAAAAGCTGCTCCTTTATATCCTTTTGTCTGTTTTTCGCATTCTGCCCATGTTCGAAAAATCCCTGCTTTTCTGCCATTCCATACCACATAATATTTTTTCCCTGCCATCCATTCATCCAACCTTTCAATACCTATGGGGTAATCATATCATACGGAGAGATTGAATTAAAAATATAGGGATTTAGCCATAATCATTAT
The DNA here is from genome assembly GCF_031978665.1 of Niallia sp. Lineage (NCBI taxonomy): Bacteria > Bacillati > Bacillota > Bacilli > Caryophanales > Bacillaceae > Niallia > Niallia sp. The sequence continues at coordinate 103,379 of NZ_DALZDK010000015.1, forward strand.
GAAAAGGCTTTCTATAAAACTTGGAATTTACTATAATATGGTTGAGTAATATAGGAAGGTGGGGAATAATTTGCTTCAGTTACTTCCACTAATGATTGAACGAGTCGGTATTTTAGTTATATTCGCCTTCTTATTATCGAGAATCAAGTTCTTCCGCTCGATTATACATAATGAGTCACAATGGCTGGATAAACTCTATTTAATTCTTATATTCGGTGTATTCGGTATAATCAGCAATTATACTGGAGTGGAAATTTTAAAAGGAAGCATTAGTACACATACATGGCAGCATGAGTTAGAGGTTTCAAGCGCCATTGCAAATACGCGAATTATGGGTGTTGCAATCGGTGGCTTGATTGGCGGCCCTATAGTCGGACTTGGAGTAGGGTTAATAGCTGGATTACATCGACTAACTTTAGGAGGCTTTACCGCCATAGCCTGTGGGTTATCTACGATTATGGCAGGGTTATTTACCGGTTTACTTGGTAGGAAGTACTCTATTAAACAAGATTCGGCCAGCAAAGCTGTGATTATTGGCATTACGATGGAAATCATTCAAATGGGATTCATCCTACTGATTGCTTCACCATTTGATTATGCACTCGAACTAGTCAGGATTATTGCATTTCCAATGATTGTCATTAATGGGTTCGGGATGTTGATTTTTATTTATATTATTCAAAACATCCTTCTAGAGGAGGAAAAAACGAAGGCAGCCCAAACAAATATCGCTTTAAATATTGCACAATCTACTTTAGCTTATTTTCGCCAAGGCCTTAATCCTGAATCTAGTAAACAGGTTGCTAAAATTATCCTAAAAGCAACAAATGCTGATGCGGTGTCTATTACAAATAAATCCATTGTTTTGGCACATGAGGGGCTTGGGGGAGATCATCATATCCCTTTAGAAAAAACATCTACGAAACTTACAGAAAAAGTGTTAAAGGAAGGGAATATCCTAGTTGCCAAAAACAAAGACGAAATTCAATGCAGCAATCAAGAATGCCCACTGCATGCAGCTATTCTCTTGCCTCTAAAAGCAAATAATAAAATAGTTGGCACGTTAAAGCTTTATTTTGCGAATCCTAAAAACATTCAATTAGTTGAATATACAATGGCAGAAGGTTTAAGTAAATTATTTTCCTTACAGTTGGAATTAGCAGAGGCAGAACTCCAGCAAAATCTTCTAAAAGATGCAGAAATTAAAGCATTGCAAGCACAAGTTCATCCACATTTTCTCTTTAACAGCATGAACACTATTTCCGCACTGATTCGCACAGATGGAGAGAAGGCTCGAGAGATGATTCGAAAACTGAGTAGTTATTTTCGCAGTAATATTCAAGGTTCTAAAAATATGTTAATCCCTTTAAGTCAGGAATTAGAGCATGTGCATGCTTTTTTAGCATTAGAAGAAGCTAGGTTTCCAGATAAATTCATCTTAAGAGATTCAGTGGAGCCTTCATTAAAAAAGGTACTGATTCCTCCTTTTACTCTACAGCCTTTAGTGGAAAATTCTATTCGTCACGCTTTTTCGAAAGGAACAGTTGGCAATATTACGATAAGCGCTTATAAAGAAAAGGATAGGATGGTGCTTATTGCCGAAGATGACGGAAAAGGAATGAGTGAGGATACTCTCTATATGATTGGACAAAAAACCATTGCTTCTAGTACCGGAACTGGAACTGCGCTTTGGAATATCCAAGAACGCATAAAAAAAATCTATGGGGATAAAGGAAGATTTACAATCGAAAGTGAGTGGAACAGAGGTACAAAAGTCATGATTAAAATACCATTTAAGGAACCAGCCATCTGGAGGGGAGAAGATGATTAAAGCATTAATTGTTGAAGACGAGCCATTAGCTAGAGATGAATTAAGCTATCTTTTAAAAAGAAGTAATAAGATCGAGATAGTGGGAGAATGTGATTGTTTAGAAATGGCCTTAAATATAATAGATGAACTTGAAATTGATGTAATATTCTTAGATATTGAACTTGGAGAAGAAAATGGTATGAGCATAGCCGAAAAATTAAAAACAAAGGAAAATGCCCCTGAAATTGTCTTTGCTACTGCATATGATGAGTATGCATTGCGGGCGTTTGAGGTTAATGCCATTGATTATTTATTAAAGCCGTTTGAAGAAGAACGAATTAATCAAACGATTATAAAGCTAGTAAAAATGAGAGACAGAAAGTGGAACGAAGGCCAAGTAATAAAAACATCCCACGCACCCCTACATAATAATAAGCTTGCTGTTACGACAAACGAAAAAATTAAAATCATCGACATAGATAAAATCATCTATATAAGTGCACAAAATGGAAAAACATTACTTGTTACTGATGAGGAGGAGCTAATAGTTACCTTCACCTTAAGTCAATTAGAACAAAAGCTGTTAAACAGTTCAATCATGAAAGTACACCGCTCTTATTTAGTTAATAAGGAGAAAATTCGCGAAATAGAACCATGGTTTAATTCAACTTATTTATTATGCATGAATAGTGGCGAGAAAGTGCCGTTGAGTAGAAACTTCACAAAGGAAATCAAGCAGCTATTTGGATTTTAACTTAATACCTATTTTCCCTACCTAACCCAACGGATAAAATTATTGTATTTTATCTGTTGGTTTTTGCATTTCGGAGACATTTTTCTGCATTTTATCATGAAAACGCTATATCGCCCTTTTCATTTTTTATAATAAAATCATTAAAGGAGGTAGATAAAAATGAATGCGGTTACAATCGTGATAGCATCTGCGTGTATCTTAATGATTGCTTATCGTCTATATGGAACCTTTATGACTGTAAAAGTATTAAAGCTAAACGATAAAGAAAAAACGCCTGCCCACGAATTAAATGATGGAAAAGATTATGTGCCGACAAATAAATGGGTCACTTTTGGTCATCATTTTGCAGCAATTGCAGCAGCAGGTCCACTTGTAGGACCAATACTTGCGGCACAATTCGGCTATTTACCAGGGCTAATTTGGCTGCTGATTGGTGCTGTGATTGGTGGGGCGGTCCATGATGCGGTTGTATTGTTTGCTAGTATGCAAAAGAAAGGAAAATCCTTGTCCGAAGTAGCAAAAGATGAACTTGGACCTGTTGCAGGTTTTTGTACAGGACTTGCGATGCTATTTATTATTACGATTACAATGGCTGGTCTGTCCATGGTAGTATTGCATGCATTAGAACGAAATCCATGGGGAACATTCTCAGTAGGGATTACCATTCCTATCGCAATGGGTGTGGGGATCTTTTATAAGAAGACAGGAAATCTGAAATTATGTACGACAATCGGATTCATTTTATTAATGATTGGTGTGTTTGTTGGACCAATGATTCAAGAAACAGTAATTGGTGACTGGCTAACGCTTGATACAAAAACACTTGCTATTATTCTTCCTATTTATGCATTTTTTGCAGCTGCGCTTCCTGTTTGGTTATTACTAGCTCCTCGAGATTATTTGAGTAGTTTTATGAAAATAGGAGTGTTCATCGCACTAATAATTGGTGTATTTATTATCAATCCAGCAATTGAATTTCCTGCGTTTACGGAATTTGTAAATGGTGGAGGACCAGTAATCGCAGGCCCTGTATGGCCATTTATTTCGATTACGATTGCATGTGGTGCCATTTCCGGTTTTCATGCATTCGTCGGATCTGGAACCACACCAAAAATGCTTGATAAATGGACCGATATTAAAGTTGTTGGATTTGGAGCCATGCTTGTAGAATGTTTAGTTGGAATTATGGCGCTTATTGCTGCAACTGCCCTCCATCCAGGGGACTATTTCGCAATAAATTCAGCACCAGAAGTTTTTCAAACACTAGGAATGAGTGTTTCAAACTTGCCAGAATTAAGTCGCGAAATTGGGATTGATTTGGAAGGCAGAACCGGTGGGGCTGTTACATTAGCTGTCGGCATGTCCTATATCTTTACAGAAATCTCTTGGTTTTCTCATCTTGCATCTTACTTCTTCCAATTTGTCATCATGTTTGAAGCAGTATTTATATTAACGGCAATTGATGCAGGTACAAGAACAGCACGCTATTTAATTCAAGATTTTCTTGGCGAGTTTTATAAACCACTAAAGAGAGTGGATTGGTTACCAGGCTCCATTTTTGCAAGTGCACTTGCATGCTTAATGTGGGGCTATCTCTTATTCTCTGGGGACATTAGCTCAGTCTGGGCACTATTTGGTGTATCCAATCAGTTAATGGCGACAATCGGCCTTATTATTGGTGCTACCGTTATTTTAAAAATGGCTGATAAACGAAGATATATGCTCACATGTCTTATCCCGATGGCGTATTTATTTGTAACTGTAAATTACGCGGGATATTGGATGGTCAAAAATGTTTATTTAAATCAAGAGGCAGCAGGCTATAATGTGTTAAATGCAGTGCTTTCGATTATAATGTTAATCCTAGGCATCATCATTATTATAACGGCAACAAAAAAATGGTTTGATACTTGGAATACTCCTCGAGTACAAGTAGAAACGACAAATTTAAGTTAGAGTTGATAATAATCATTAATGGAAAAGGTTATTTAGTAGGAATGCTTGCCTTTATTCTTACTAAATAACCTTTTTTAATGTATGGAATAAATGAAAACCTCCCCATCCTCTACCATAATAAACAAATTTCCCAATCAAAAGAACTTTTTAACTAATAAACAAATCATAATAAGTGTATTCTAAGTATACATGCAAGGTCATAGCTGTAACGAAGTTAGTCGTCTTTAAAAATCGGGTATAGAAAACAATGGTTTTGTCGAAATACTTCAAATATAGGATGGAGATCAAGGATCTATCATTCCATATCAACACTTTCATTTATGATAAGGGGTTCTTATATGGATTATAAACACAGTGAAACAAAATGGATTGTTGCTATTTGCTTTTTTGTTCTGTTCTCTGTGATACTTAATGTCTTTGTTCCAAGCATAAATAAAGGAATATTTATTCTGTTGCAACTCTTCATTACAAGTGGCTTACTTTATGTATTTTATCAATTAACAAAGAAAATCACCTATGTGCTTGGAGAATATGCGCAAAGCAATAAGAAATTGCAATCGATTTTTGATACGTTAGATATTGCTATTTGGTTTCATGATTTAAAAACAAATAAATTAATGATCACTGCTGGAATTGAGACTATCTACGGGCACTCAGCCGAGGAATTTTACAATAACCATAATCTTTGGAAAGAGGTAATTCATCCGGAAGACCAAAAGGTCATAGAGGAAAGAGCAAAGCTTCTAACCCAACAAGATGTAGTTGTTAGCACCTATCGTATTATTAAGCCCAGTGGAAAGATTCGTTGGATTAAGGATCGCGGGATTGCTATATTTAATCCATCAACTGGAGAAATGATAGAGTTCACAAGTGTGTTGATTGATATTACAGATAACAAAGAAAATGAAGATAAATTTAGCAAGCTAGTCGATATGTCCCCCGATATTATTGCAGTAGTTATGGACTATAAGTTTCATTATATTAATAAGGCAGGCATAAAGATATTTGAAAGAGATCATTGTACATTAAAGGGACTTCCTCTTAGTGTTCTCTTTCCAGAAGAAACGTTTCAATATATATTTCAAGAATTTAATAAAGGAATAGAACAAAAGAAAAAAGTAATCGAGATGGAAATAGAATTCTTGAAGGCAAACGGTGAAAAGGTTTTACTAGAAATCAATTGCATGCGCATTTTTTTTGGCGGACAGGAAGCTGTTTTAGTTCTAGGAAGAGATATTACTTTAAGAAAACAAACGGAATTAAAAATTAAAGAATTGGCATTTACCGATGTATTAACAGAATTACCTAACCGAAATAGTTTTTTAAGTCATTTAAACGAACGTTTATTAGACTGTGAGGAAGTTCAAACGATGGCTGTATTATTTCTAGATTTAGATCACTTTAAACGGATCAATGACACAAAGGGACATGGTACTGGCGATATTATTTTAAAAAAAGTTGCCTTAAGACTTAAAGCTGCAATTGGGGACAATGATTTTGTAGCCCGTTTAGGTGGAGATGAATTTTTAATACTAATAGAGAATAAGACAAAAAGGGAGATATCTGAAGTAGCCCAAAGAATAATTAGTCAATTCTCTGTACCATTTGTTGTGAAGCAAGATGAATTCTTCGTAACACCAAGTATCGGCATCAGCATGTATCCAGATGATGGAAAGGATCAAGAAGCATTAATTAAAAATGCGGATGCAGCTATGTATGTTGCCAAAGACTACGGAAAAAACAATTTTCAGTTTTATTCCTCTTCTATCGCAGAAAAAGGGGCGAGAAAAATGGAATTGGAGATGGCTCTTCGAAAAGCGATTTCTAATGATGAGCTAGAGCTATACTTTCAACCACAAATAAATATTGCTACTGGTATTATATATGGAGCTGAAGCACTTTTACGCTGGAAACACCCAGTACATGGCTACTTATCTCCAG
>NZ_DALZDK010000015.1:109849-112669 GCF_031978665.1 Niallia sp.
AACAAAATTATCGGTGCTGAAGCTTTAATTAGGTGGAATCATCCTGAATTAGGTGTTATTTCTCCATACGAGTTTATTCCGATTGCAGAAGAAACAAATTTAATGCTATCTGTTGGGGAATGGGTATTGACAAATGCATTTATGCAAAAGAAAAAATGGGAAGCAGCCGGTAAAAAAGATATAAAGCTTGCAATCAATATTTCTGCACGCCAATTTCAATACAGTGACTTCCTTCTTTTTCTACAACAGGAGGTCCACAGACTACATATAAATACAGCGAAAATTGAGTTGGAAATAACAGAAAGTATGATGCAGAATATTGAAAAAGCAACAGTCGAATTAAATGCTATAAAAAAACTCGGCTTTCAAATATCCATTGATGATTTTGGAAAAGGATATTGCTCCCTAAGCTATTTAAAATCTCTTCCAATTAATACAATTAAAATTGATAAAAGCTTTATCGATGATATTAGTCATCCAAATCATAAAGGATCATTAGCAAAAGTAATTATCGATATGGGACATAATATGAATTTTATCGTAATCGCTGAGGGAGTGGAAACAAAAGATCAAGTTGATTTTCTAAAAAAGCATGAATGCGAAATTGTCCAAGGCTATTATTATAGCAAACCATTGCCGCCAGATGAATTAGAGAAATTATATCTTTAGAAATAGCAAAAATAACTATATGTGAATTTCTAGCGGTATACTTAAAGGATAGTAGTACAACGTAAAAGCCGTTATGGAAAAGCAAAAAATCTTTTATAAAGTTGGTGAAAAAATGCCTTGTCAATCAAATGAAGAATTAGAAAGCATTCTTTTGGACGCAAAACAGTATACAAGCAAAGGGAAAGTTGCCGATTATATCCCAGCCCTCAGTAAAGCAAATCCAGGTGATTTATCTGTTGCCATCTATCATCCAGATGGTACTTGTTATTCTGCTGGTTGCATTCATGAAAAAATAACTCTACAAAGTATCTCCAAAGTAATAACATTAGCTTTAGCGCTGATTGAATCAGGCGAAGAATATGTTTTCAGTAAGGTAGGATACGAGCCAACGGGTGACCCATTCAATTCGATTGTTAAACTTGAAATGAGTAATCCATCTAAACCATTAAACCCAATGATAAACGCAGGTGCTCTTGCTGTTACCCATATGATTAAGGGGAATTCAGTGGAAGAACGGCTTCAAAAAATCATGGAATTTGTAAAAACGCTATCTGGAAATGAGCAAATTAGTTATTCATCAGAAGTGGCTAAATCCGAATTTGAAACATCCCATTTAAATAGAGCGCTCTGCTACTTTATGAAACAACATGGCATTATTAATGAAGATGTCGAGGAATTGTTGGACTTATATACAAAGCAATGCTCCATTGAAGTGAATTGCTTAGACTTAGCACGAATCGGCATTGTCTTTGCTTTAAATGGCAAGGAACCAATTACAAATAAACAATTAATGCCAGCACATGTCGCACGCATTTGCAAAACATTTATGGTGACATGTGGAATGTATAATGCATCTGGAGAATTTGCCGTTCGAGTTGGAATTCCGGCGAAAAGTGGTGTATCTGGTGGGATACTAGGAGCAGTACCAAATCGCTTTGGTATAGGAATCTCCGGACCTTCGTTAGACGACAAGGGCAATAGCGTCGCAGGATTAAAGCTATTAGAAATCCTCGCAAATAAATATGAATTAAGTATGTTTTAACAGATAGCCCATCACTAATCTTTCGAATTCCTTCTATCATTAGGTATGCGAGAGATTGGTGATTTTTTGGTTAATCCATACCTTGTTCGGGTAACATAACATTACTTACATGTTAGAAAAAAGGGGGATAAACATGAGTTTAACACCTCAGCAGCGAATAGAATTACATGGATTTAATAATTTAACGAAATCATTAAGCTTTAATATGTATGATATATGCTACACACGTACGAAAAAGGAACGCGAGGCATATTTGCAATATATTGATGAACAATATAATGCAGAGCGTCTAACGAAAATCTTAAAGAACGTTTCGGATATCATTGGTGCTCATGTCTTAAATGTAGCCAAACAAGATTATGAACCACAAGGAGCAAGCGTTACATTGCTCGTTTCAGAGGGGCCAGTTTCTGAAGCACCTAAAGAAGTATTTGAGGAATCTCCAGGGCCACTCCCAGGATTTCCTGGATCTGTGGTCATGCATCTTGACAAGAGCCATATAACGGTTCATACATATCCGGAGTATCATCCAGACGAAGGAATCAGTACCTTTCGTGCCGATATTGACGTCTCTACGTGTGGAGAAATCTCTCCTTTAAAGGCATTAAATTATTTAATCTATTCTTTTGATACAGATATTATGATTTTGGATTATCGAGTTAGAGGATTTACTCGTGATATTCATGGTCATAAGCTCTTTATCGATCATGACATTAACTCGATACAAAACTATATTCCAGATGATGTAAAATCTGAGTTTGATATGATTGATGCGAATATTTATCAGGAAAATATTTTTCATACTAAATGTAAACTGAAACAATTTCATTTAAATAATTATTTATTTGGTTATAAAGAAGACGAGTTAACTGCTTCAGATCGCATCTTTATAACGGAAAAACTAACAGATGAAATGAATGAAGTTTTTTATGGGAAAAATATAAAATAGTTGATTGCAAGGCTGGGACATAAGTATTCCAGCCCAAGTTAAAGCCAAACAATTACACGAAATTCGTATGATTGTTTGGCTTTTTAAATAGCTTGTAAAAAAGCTGTTTCAGTTATGATTCGCAGCCTGAATACACTTCGCTTTCCGTGGGGCTCGCGCT
>NZ_DALZDK010000016.1:0-46158 GCF_031978665.1 Niallia sp.
GGAATAACAAGGGTTTGAGAAAATGAGGGTAGCAGGACATTAATATTACTGAACAGAAATTATAATTAACCAATAAAGTAACTAACAGGTCACAAAAAACCTTTCCGATTTCTCCTTCAAGTGAGAAAATAAAATAAATTCTCTGTCACAGTGACGCCTCGAATTATGTCGACAGGGAGTTAAAAAGATTGCAATTCTGTATTTTTAAGTTGTGATGGCAACATTGTAGAGAAAAATGAATACAATTACACCTCATATAGTTTTTGGGAGGACAAATGAACGAACTTCATTGGAAATTCTTCACTTAAATCGAAATTGAGTAATCCATTTACGTATGATAGTTACAGATATACCTATAGTTATCGACAAATTTCGGGTTGTGCACTGTGACTTAAAATTATAAAGATAGAGATATCGCAATTCTCCATGTTGAAGGCTTCGACATTGATTATGGATTTAGCTATGATACTGACCATTATTTAGGCCAAGATATAGTATTAATTGATTATCCAAATCATGGCGATGGAAACTCCCTTTATATAAATAAAGGACAATTAGTACAATATCGCTCGCATTATATACCAAATATTTTTAGCAAGGAAACTGGTAAATTGGGAGTTAAGCAAGAACGGGTTACAATTAGTTCCCGGATTGTAACAGGCAATAGTGGTGGGCTGGTTATTAATTTGCAAAATGAGGTTATTGGGATTGCCACAAAAGGATTTAAAGACATTTCACCGAATTCGAAAAATGATTCGACTGCTGAGAGCATGATAGTAAAAATTGAAGATGCTTGTATTGCTTGTATGACAGTTTCTTCTGAAATAAGTAAAATATTATCGTAAAAACAGAAAGCATCATTGATAGCTTTCTGTTTTTCTGAAAAACTGGGCTTACTGATTTTCTCAAACAAGATTGCTGCTGAAAGCATAAAAGTTCCTCAACATTCCTTCTTTTGTATTGATTTAAATACATTCATTTCTCCCACAACCAATATACAAATATAACGCTAGCATTTTTAAATAAGCCATTAGGTTTCTTAATATCAAAAAATGATATAATAAAAATAAAATTAAGAATGAACCGGAGGCGCATATGTATGAAATGGTCTGAGGTACGCGAACATTTTCCAGAACGGTGTGTCTTAGTTGAAGCGTTAAAATCCGAATCGAGAGGAAAAGAAAGAATTATCAAAGAAATGTCAGTAATTGATGACTTTGAGAACGGTAATGCAGCATGGAAAGTGTATAAAAAACTACATGGGGAAAATCAAAATCGTGAATTATATATTTTTCACACGAATAACGAAGAAATAAAGGTAATTGAGCAGCCATATATAGGAGTGCGAAGAAGAGTATGAGATTTCAAATGGATGACCACTTACCTCTAGTATCTGTTGAGATTGAATACAATGGGAACAAAAAGATATTCAATAACGTATTGCTTGATACCGGCTGCTCTTCAACCATTTTAGATACAGATTTATGTGAAGAAGTCGGATTGATGCTCGATTTAGAAAATGCCATTACACGAAAGATGTATGGAATTGGCGGTACGGAAATTTGCATTGAGCAAAAAGTATACGGTATGAATATTGACGAGTTTCAACTTAATAATTTCACTATACAGCTCGGCGATGTTAGAGAAATGCATGGATTTGACTGCATCATCGGCAGTGACTTCTTTCTTGCAAATAAATTAATCATCGACTTTGAAAATATGGAAGTGCGAAAAAATTAGGTTAAGGTAAACACCACTACATCAATATTTATCTGCCATCACCATCCAAGCCACGTGGGCAACTTGTATTAAAATAAACTCTTCTCAGTAAAAAAGGGGTACTCAAGTGAAATTTTCTTCATTTGAGTACCCCTTCCTCTTTATTTAAAACACCTTCGTAGTCCAATCCTCACAATTCCAAATATCTGTCGCAATGTCACGATAGAAATCAGGTTCATGGGATACCATTAAGATGCTTCCGCGATATTCCTTTAATGCACGTTTCAGTTCTTCTTTTGCATCTACATCCAAGTGATTGGTAGGCTCGTCGAGAATTAATAAATTTGTTTCTGTGTTTAAAATTTTACACAAGCGAACTTTGGCTTTTTCGCCACCAGAAAGGACTTCGATTTTACTTTCAATATGTTTCGTCGTTAATCCACATTTTGCAAGAGCAGCACGGACTTCCGCCTGATTCATGCTTGGGAATTCGCTCCAAATTTCTTCAATACAAGTGTTGTAGTTGGACTCTTTCACTTCCTGCTCGAAGTAGCCGATGTGTTGATAATCACCGCGTTCCACTGTACCTGAGATTGGATTGATTAATCCAAGAATACTTTTTAAAAGCGTAGACTTACCAATACCGTTTGCACCAACGAAGGCGATTTTTTGTCCTCGTTCCATTTTCAAATTGAGCGGGCGAGAAAGTGGTTCGTTATAACCAATAACAAGATCTTCAGCCGTGAAAATCCAACGACTAGCTGCACGAGCTTCTTTGAATTTAAACTCTGGTTTTGGCTTCTCTTTCCCTAATTCAATAATGTCCATTTTGTCGAGCTTCTTTTGACGAGACATCGCCATATTACGAGTCGCAACACTAGCCTTGTTACGTGCAACGAAATCTTTCAAATTAGCAATTTCTTGTTGTTGACGCTTGTAAGCAGACTCTAGTTGTTGCTTCTTCATTTCATGTATTTTTACGAAGTTATCATAGTCGCCAGCATAGCGATTCAACTCTTGGTTTTCCATGTGATAAATCAAGTTAACAACATTGTTCAGGAATGGAATATCATGTGAAATCAAGATAAATGCATTTTCATATTCTTGTAAATAGCGCTTCAACCATTCGATATGCTGTTCATCCAAATAGTTTGTAGGCTCATCTAGTAATAGGATTTCAGGCTTTTCTAGCAATAGCTTGGCTAGCAAAACTTTCGTACGTTGCCCACCGCTAAGATCAGCTACATCTCGATCGAGCCCAACATCATCTAGTCCTAGACCACGTGCAACTTCCTCCACTTTTGAATTAATTTGATAGAAGTCATTACTATCTAACGTTTCTTGTAGCTCTCCAACTTCTGCAAGTAATGCATCGATATCAGCACCTTCATCACCCATTTTTGCATAAAGCTCATTAATCTCTGCTTCAGCATCAAAAAGATATTGAAAAGCAGTACTTAAAGCTTCACGCATTGTAGTACCTTTTTGAAGTACAGCATGCTGATCTAAATAACCAACACGAACTTTTCGTGACCACTCCACTTTCCCTTCGTCAGGTTGTAGCTTTCCAGTAACAATATTCATGAAAGTAGATTTACCTTCACCATTTGCCCCAACTAGTCCAACGTGTTCCCCTTTTAAAAGTCGAAAAGACACATCATTAAAAATCGCACGATCACCGAAACCGTGACTTAAACCTTTTACGTTTAATACGCTCATTTTTTTAACCCCTTCTTTTATATCACATGTAGATATCATACTAGATTTATATTAGATTTTCTAACTTGTAATTATTATTTGTGTAAAATGAAATTCGATTATGGAATTATACTTGCTTGGGCATCTCACAAGTAGGATAAAAGTCTATTATACAATAGGATAGGAGGTTTTCCTATATGGGAATAGTTGAATAAAAAATGAAATAATTGGTTGAGTTCTAAAAGAAAATTTTAGGGTGTACATTCCATACGTAAGATGAAAAGAGTTAGCGCCCCACATTATATCTGACTATCCTTCAGATAAAAAATAGTGGGGATCAGCACGAATTGTTTTTTGAATTCCTCAGTACATGTTCGGCGTTCTCTTATAGTCATGTAGATTCTCCCCAAATATATGATCTGTAATCAACTTTGCCTAAAAAAAGTGTAGCCTATTCACAATCCCTGTTAATTTTAAAAGGAAAAGTAAGAGAGGGTAGAGAATAAATATATTGGATAAATAAAAGTGGGAGTAGGGATATGTTATGGAATTCGAGGATTAACTAAGATAGAAATATCATTTGGGAGACGAAGTGGCTAAAGCTTATACAAGTCGGTGGAATGGAATCCTAACAAAGGGGTATATAATGGAGAAAGAATAGAACCGCACTATTTGAAGCAGAAAGTGTTCAAACCTTAGTCTTTCTTTAATTTGATAACGCTTTCTTGCGCCGCTTTTCCTCAAATTAAAGAACTCATTTATTAGAACTTAAAAGATTATTTGTAAGGCAGTTTTCATAATTAAAAAACGTGGTAAGAGGAGGAAACGATGGAGAATTTAACTTTTCATAACCCGATTCTAGAGCCTGGGGCAGATCCATGGGTGTATAAAGATAAAGATACTTACTATTTTATGGTCACAAAAAGAACAAGACTTGATTTATGGAAGTCACCTACATTAAGTGGAATGGCACAAGGTAATTGTAAAACAATTTGGACTGCTCCGAGTGAAGGAATCAATTGTGCTAATATTTGGGCTCCAGAAATTCATCGGTTAAATGGGAAATGGTATATATATTTCACAGCAAATGACGGGATAGGCGATGATCAATCAAGGAAGATTTTTGTGCTAGAGAATTCTGCGGAAGATCCGTTTAACGGGACTTGGGTAGAAAGAGGATATGTAAATACAGAATATCCTGGTTTAGATGGAACGATTTTTGAACATAAAGATCGACTTTATTTTGTATATGCTGGATATGGGAACTTTCCTGAGTATGGTTCAGCTCTATATATAGCTGAGATGGAAAATCCGTGGACACTTACTGGTCCGAACGTATTATTGTCAAAACCTGAGTATGATTGGGAAAAGCAAGGTGGAATGGCGATTAATGAGGGACCTGTAATGTTAAAGAGGAATAATAAGTTGTTTTTAATTTATTCTGCTAGTACCACTTGGTCTGATGATTATAGTTTGGGGATGTTAACAATCTCAGAGAATATGGATGTCATGAATCCCGACGTTTGGATTAAATCTACTCAGCCTGTGTTTAAGAAAAGTATCGAAAATAAGGTATTTGCTCCTGGCCATAATAGTTTTACACAATCTCCTGATGAAACAGAAGATTGGATTGTTTATCATGCTATCTCCGAATCAGAGGGAGGAAGCCAGCGACGAAGTACCAGAATACAAAAATTCAATTGGAATGCCGATGGTTCCCCTAATTTTGGAAGTCCATTATGTACATCAGCACCGATTGTCATTCCTTCTGGTGAGTGATAAGTAGGGAACTGAGGAATTCGGTAAGGAAATGTTCGCTACTGTTAAAAATTCCAAGAAGATAACGATTTAAAAGTAAATGGTGAGGTAGGGTCAAAGACTTTTGCTGAATTAGTTACATTAGATAGTAAGCGTTTTCTCTATAAATGAAGGCCAATTGTCTATCATTTGTGAATGGAAAGCAATAGAGTGGAAATAAAGAGGAGGGTGCTTAATGTCTGTTACACCCTCTTTTTGTCGTGCATATATATTCTTTAATGTAAAACAATTGAAATGGCACTATATATCAATAACAATGCCATTATTAAATTAAATGTTTTCCGATGCTCTGATAGCGCCTTCTGAAAAATAGAGCCAAATAAACTCCAACTTAATGAACTTAGAAATCCAATAATTCCTAAGAATAATGAAAAGATTAAATAACTAAAGTAAGAAGTGTAGTAAGGTAATAGGAAGGTTGATACGACTGTAATTCCATACAGAATCCCTTTTGGATTTATAAATTGTACCAACGCGCCAATTACGAAAAGATTTTTGGCACTCTCTTCACTTCTTTCATTATTCATGTCTTTACTTGTAAGTGTTTTATAAGCTAAAAATAACATATAGCCAACGCCTAAAATGGTTAATGGTACCTTTATTATGGGGAAGATGTTTATAAGCAAAAGGTTAAAAATACTAGACATCAAGGCCAGAACAAAAAAGCCTACTGCAACGCCAAGGCTGAACTTAATTGTTTTTTTAAACCCATATTTATTTGCAAACGACATGGCCATAAAATTATTTGGACCTGGAGTAAAGCTACTAACTAATACAAACAAAAAGAACGATAAAAAGGGCATATTTAAACCTCCTACTCTAAATTGTATGTTATAATGTACGAAATTAACAATATAACATTCGATTGTTATATTATATAAATTGTACGTTAAATTGTAAATTGTTTAGAGGTGATTTCATGGAAGAAATTCAATTGATTTTGGCAAGAAATTTAAAGGCTATAAGAGAGAAGGAAAGACTTAGTTTAGAGAAAGTTTCAGAACTAAGTGGGGTTAGTAAAGCTATGATAGGACAAATTGAAAGAGGAGATTCAAGTCCAACTATTACAACCATTTGGAAAATTGCTAACGGATTAAAGGTTTCCTTTACGTCTCTTATTAGCGCTCCTCCACTTGATGCGAAAGTTGTTTTACGGAATGAGTTACAAGTAATGCCTGAAGATAATGGAAGGTACAGAGTTTATCCAGTGTTTCCATTTCAAGAAAATAAGCGCTTTGAAATTTATACAGTCGAAATTGATCCAGAGGGGAATCTCAGTTCAGTTGGGCACATAGATGGAGCAGAGGAATTTATAACTGTATTTGATGGAGAAATTGATATTACTGTAAACGAGTGTAAGTATAATTTGAAAAAAGGTGATTCAATAAGATTCAAAGCAGATAAACCCCACATATATTCTAATGCAGGACAGGCATTATCTCGTTTAAGTATGATAATTTACTATCCAGGTTAAGAGAATTTGTATTTGTTTCTCTTCTTTAAATTTTTTGGTCAATATTTACCTAGGTAGTTGATAGTCGAATTTCTAATAATGGAAGCGGAGAAATTATTTATTTAATCTTGCTCATAATCAAGATTCCAAACAAATTTAGGGCTGAATTCATAGTGATTCGGCTTTTTGTTTTGTCGACTATTTATCAACTATGTATGACGTATAGGTTCTTTCCTTTTGTCTCGTATATATATACGATGGAAATACTCCATATTAAACATATAATGAGTATTATAAAGTTTGATATGGAGTATTCCTATAATAAGGACTAAACTAGAATAGTCCTTATATGGTAGAAAGTGAATAAGAAAGGTAAAGAATATGAGTATAATAAAGGATTTTTTGCTACAACTGACGCTTATGGTAGTACCCATATTTATTAACTTTACAATTGTTTTGGAGAGGGTAAAGAGTCATAAAAATAGAAACATTATCATGTCTATTTTATGGGGAATATCCATATTGTTTTGCATGTCCTTCCCAGTGAGCCTTGGTCAAAATATACGACTAGATTTAAGAATTGTCCCGTTAATATTGGGGAGCTTATACGGAGGATTTTGGTCTTCCATCTTTCTTTCCATCCTTATAATCGTTTATCGGCTTTATTCTGGTGTTAGTATAGGATTTTATAATTCTGTTCTTGTTTTATTATTAACCATACCAGTTATATTGTTTTTTCAAAGATATTTTGCAAGATCAGAAAAACGCAAAAGAGTGAAAATTGCGATTGGTCTTTCCCTTTACTACTGTTTTATTGGATTTATTATCTTTATTATACTAAGAGGTTTTTCTATAGATTATGCCAAAATACAAATTATTCAACTTATTTTTGGTGCAATAGCTACTTGGTTCTTCATTGTGTTATATGAAACTATTATTGAGATTAATCAGATTCGAACAGAATTGCAAAATGCAGAGAAGCTACGAGTGATAAGTGAATTAACAAGTGTGTTTGCTCATGAACTTAGAAATCCGATGCAAGTTACACGTGGTTTTTTACAACTATTAAATGAGCCTGATTTGCCTAAAGAAAAAAAGGAATATATACAAATATCAATAGAAGAATTAGATCGAGCAAATGAAATTATTAATGATTTCTTAGCATTTGGAAAGCCGGTTATCAATAACAACGAAAGAATTGAAGTTGGTTATCAATTGCAACGTGTTGTAAAAATCATTCAAAGTTACAGTCTGAGTCATAATGTCCAGATGATAACAGAAATTCTTGAAGATTGCTGGATATACGCTAATGCACATAAATTAAACCAGTCTTTGATTAATATCTTGAAAAATGCGATAGAATCTATGCCAAATGGTGGAATTATTTGGATTACCTGTACTTCTACGGAGGATGGTTTTATAAAGATTACCATTAAGGATCAAGGAATTGGTATGACAAAAGAGCAAATGGATAGGCTTGGATATCCATTTTATTCATTAAAAGAAAGTGGGACAGGTTTAGGGATGATGGTAAGCTATCAAATTGTTCGATCTTTCAAGGGGGAAATACAGGTGAAAAGTGAAAAGGATAAAGGGACAGAATTTATTATTCTTTTACCCCAAATAAACTAAGGTAGCAAAAGTTCAGCCGAATTTTACACAACTCACAGGCATTTAAAGAAGCGAAAGTCTATTATTAGTTATTCGATTATGTTAATTTTATAAAATAAAAAATGGGGGGAGTAGAGTGCAAAATTTAAGGAGAATTACACAAATATGTCCAAAATGCAAAAAAAACAATACCTATGATATTATCCCAGAAATCCCAAATCAACCTGAATTCCAATTAGAGGTTGAAGAGTTCGATGAGTATACTTATTCAATTGGAAATGCAAATTATTATTGTATGGATTGTAATTATAAGTGGAAAAAGTATAGAGGGATGAAACCATATGAAAGAATTCAAGCAATTTATGCAGAGGTAGGTGGATATCCTGGTCCATATAGTCAAGTGAAAGTTGATTTTGCTGATAAAAAGGTGGAATACAAAAGTGAATTTCCTTTCTCCGATGAATTACCAATTAAGGTTACTAAAGAAATAATAGAAGAGGATATAGTGTTATTTCTGACTGAACTTCATAAATGTGATTTTCTTAACTGGGCTGAAGAATACAAGGTATTTGGTCTAGTAATGGATGGTACCCATTGGAGTGTTCGCATAGAATATGATACACATTGTGAGATAAAAACTGGAAGTAATCACTATCCACCAAAATGGATGAAATTTTGTAACATAATTTCCGGATTAAGTGGAAATGAGTTTTGCTAATATGAATTTGAATCTTATGTGAGTACTCTTTTGGAGTGCTTTTTTTGTTTTTACGAAGCTAATGATGTTCACTATATGGATGAAGCTTTGCATAGAGAATAAGCGTAGATGATTGAACTCATAAACAGTCAGGTAGACGTTAGATTGTTTATTATTGGGGGTAAATCTATAAAAGAAATGCTATTTGGTGAAACCTATTGTATGAATCATAATCATGAATACTTACTACATAAAAGTAAATCTGAGTTTACTAAAAAAAGGGAAATTTGGATAATACTAAGTGAGATAGCTGTATCCTATTTTAATTACATCCTTTTTTCATAGAAAGGTTAGTGAGGATAAATATATCAAAATTTTGCACTAATCTTGAAAGGGCAAACTTGTTGAAAGGCAAGGACGCAAAACCACAGGTCTAAGGTGCTAGCTAGGATGGCTGGGTTGCCGAAGGAGAGAAAGAGAAATGAACAAACGGAATGGTAGAAGAGTAGCGATAAAAAGAGTAAGGTACTACGCTGTACCTTTAAAAATCACGCTCTTATATGCCTTATTAGGTAGTATATGGATTTATTTTTCTGATCAAATTTTAAAAATATTGTTTATTGATTCAAATTTATTTTATTCATTATCCGTTTTAAAAAAATACTTCTTTGTCATTTTATCATCTGTATTAGTATTTGTTCTTGTTTCAAGAGGATATATTCGAGATAGAAAGCAGACTGATCGTGAATTGTGGAAAAGTGAACAGGCATTGAAGGAATCGATAAAAGAACTGGCTGATGTTCAAAAAGCATTAGATGAGTCCTCCATCATTGTAATTACGGATAGCAGGGGAACAATAAAATATGCTAATGATAAATTTTGTGAAATATCTCAATACACGAGAGAAGAACTAATTGGACAAGACCATCGTATTTTAAATTCAGACTATCATTCTAAAGAATTTTTTAGAGAGATGTGGAAAACGATTGGGACAGGGAAGACATGGAAAAGCGATATTCGAAATAGAGCCAAGGATGGGACTTATTATTGGGTTGCTACAACTATTGTTCCATTCTTAAATGAAGAAGGAAAGCCTTATCAATATGTAGCAATCCGAAATGACATTACAGAAAAGAAGCTAGCAGAAGAATCATTAAGAGAAAGTGAAGAGCGCTATCGAAAGGTTGTGGAACGTGCGCCACTTGGAATTGTTATCTATCAAGAGGGTAGAATAATCTTTGCGAATAATTCAGCACGTAAAATAATAATGGTAGACAATGAAATTGGGCGATCTATTTTTTCTTTTATTCATAAGGAGTACCATGAAGCTTTTAAGGAGAGATTATCAGATCTGGCAATAGGATATGAAGTCCCCTTTGAAGATATAAAATTAATTCGAGGAGATGGAAGCGTCATTGATGCAATGATTGGAGGGGCAACTTTTAATCATGAAGGTAAAACTTCTACCATGATGATGATTCGAGATATATCAGAAAGTAAACGAATGCAAAATGAGTTAAAGGAAAGTGAAGAGAGATATGGTAGACTTGTCGACCTCTCTCCAGAGGCGATAATTATCCACTCGAATGGATTAATTAAGTATGGGAATCCGGCTTGTGTGAAACTATTGGGTGCATCAACACTAGAGCAGCTAATCAATCAACCAATTAGTAAGTTCTCCCATCCACAATATATTAATTCAGTTAATGAGCGAGTAGAAAAAGTAAAAGATATAGGGGTGAAATTAGCTCCTTTTGAAGAGAAAATCATTAGTTTAGATGGAAGAACTTTAGATGTTGAGGTTACGGGTATTACCATTAACCATGAAGGAGATCATGCATTTCTGATGATATTTCGGGATATTACTAGTCGTAAAAAAGCGGAGGAAGCACTTCAGCAGAGTGAGGAAAAATATCGATTAATTGCGGAAAATATGACTGACCTTGTAAGGGTGGTAGATCCAAAGGGTATCGTAGTCTATGCTTCCCCGTCACATGAACATGTATTGGGTTACTCTCCAAAAGTATTTGAAGGGAATAATGCCTTTTTATTGATTCATCCAGCTGATATTGAAAAATTAGAAAATATATTTAAGAGTGGAATGATGGATAAGGAAGACCATACTGCCGATTTTCGAATAAAACATGCGAATGGTCATTGGGTTTGGATAGAAGCACATGCAAAGCTAGTTTTAAGTGAACGAGACCATATTCTGAGACTCCAAGTTGTGGGCAGAAATATTACAGAGAGAAAAATGCTGGAAAAGAAATTAAGCAATATGGCTTTCTATGATCCATTAACAGGGATTCCAAATCGTAGACTCTTTCGAGAAAAGTTAATACAGACAATAAAAGTGGCGGATCGGTATAAAAGAAAGTTTGCTCTCCTGTATATGGATATTGATAAATTTAAGGAGATAAATGATACCCTCGGACATGACGCCGGAGATGAATTGTTAAAACAATTTTCCGAGAGAGTCCAAAACTGTCTTCGTGAAAGTGACATGCTTGCTAGACAAGGTGGGGATGAATTTACTATCCTTCTCTCTGAAATCAAAGAAGAACAGGATGCTTTGATGATTGCTGAGCGAATTCTTGCTTCTCTTCAGAAACCATGGATTATTAATAATCACGAGTTTTATACAACATCAAGTATAGGAGTTGCGTTTTATCCTAAAATAGGAACTACCGTTGGTGAACTGATGAAATATGCGGATACGGCGATGTATGCTGCTAAAGAATCTGGAAGGAATAATATTAAAGTATACACGACATAAAAATTTACTATGTACAAATTATACAACTAAAGCAG
Source organism: Niallia sp. (assembly GCF_031978665.1). Lineage (NCBI taxonomy): Bacteria > Bacillati > Bacillota > Bacilli > Caryophanales > Bacillaceae > Niallia > Niallia sp. The sequence goes on from NZ_DALZDK010000016.1 coordinate 11,808, forward strand.
CGGGGGACTCCACGCTGCTTTAGTCATTAACACTTGTAAATAAATATAAATACTTTCTATTTAGTCCTGTAGTTATTGTATTGAGAGAGGACTCTATTAAATAATCTTTATCTATACAATTTAAAAAAATACGCATCCCATAATTAATTATAGTAAATCACACTTTTTGGGGAATAGTATTCTTATCGAATATTTAGAGGGTGTGTAAGATGAATATAATGAAATATTCAAAGACATTATTGTTTTTGACCATGATAATACCTTGGGTTACTGCACCATTATTAGGTAAAAAAACGCTTAAACATTATTTGCCAGCAGGTGTATTTATTGCATTAATGGTGAGGTTAACCAATGTCATTGCCAAAAGGCGTAAATGGTGGTGGTGGTATGGAACACTTCATCCTAGATTATCAAGAGTAATCCCTTTTATGCTTGGACCATTTTTTGTTGGTTCCATATGGATATTAAAATGGACGTATGGCAAGTTCTTAAGATATTTGGCATTGAATATGTTCTTTGATGGAATGTTTACATATGCTATGGTGCCTATCTTAACAAAATTCGGAGTAGCATCTTTGGTACGAATGAAAAAAATTCAATTAATGTATGTTTTTATGGTTTTAACTTTAATCTTATATGCTTTTCAATTTTTATATGAAAATATTCACCTTAATAAATGGAGATTTGAAAAAGATAAAAAAGTTGACTTGATGTAAATATTAAGTGAAGGTAAAAAAGAAATGGAGTAATTAAGAAAAGAACGAATCGGAGAAATCTCTCATTCGTTCTTTTCTTATTTCTGCAAATTAAATAAAGGTTTGTGAATTCTATTTTTCTGGATAACTGTTAGCAATACATACTTTATTTCTTCCGGAATTTTTTGCATAATAAAGAGCCCTGTCCGCATCATCAATAATATCAATAGCTTTGCTAGTTGTTTCATTGTAACAAGCTATTCCAATTGAAATGGTTAGGTGGATATTTTCCCCAAATGCATAGAAAGGATATGACTCCACAGTTTTTCGAATATTTTCTGCCATTTCTTTTGCTTTTTCCAAAGGACAATCTAGTAATAATACGGTAAATTCTTCTCCTCCATTTCTGCTGACCACATCATAAGATTTGGTGCAATTTTTTAGTACTTCACCAAGTTGTTTTAATATTTCGTCCCCTTTTATATGTCCATATCTATCATTAATTTTCTTAAAGAAATCAATATCTATATAAAGGAGAGAAAGTTTTTCCTCTTTAGCATCAACCTGCTTTATCAATGCATTAAAGATATTGTCAAAGTTGCGATAGTTATTTAATCCAGTTAATCCATCTGTAGTTGACTCATTTCGATATTTTTCAAACAGTACTTGAATCGACCTTAAATAACGTATGACATAAAATGCAGTAAATCCTCCAAGATAGGAAATTGTCCAATAGGCTGGAATCAGTACAAGGAGAATATTTATTTCATCAATTAAATGGATGGCGAATAGTGTGAATATAAGATTGTTCCAAGCTAGTGTTAAAATGATTTTATTTTTTGTAGATAGTGTACTGCTTACAAAGAAAATAGCGCCAATTGTAGATGAAAAAATGAGTATTACAGAAAAAATGGATGACAAATTCATTCCGATATAAAGCCGACCGATAATGATTAAAATCATAGATATCAATGCAGGAAGTGATCCACCATAAAAAGCTAAAAGAGTGATGGGGATGTGTCTGAGATCTATTATGGCATCTTCAATATGAATACTATATTGCATAAGGATATTTCCGAGAATACCTCCTATAATCCCAATTCTTATTTTCCTTATCATTGATGACTGTCTATTTAAAGGGTTATCTGTGGTTATTTGACTATACAAAAAAAGTAAGGATATCAATATTGCAAGATTTGAAAATAAATCTTTAATTATCATAATTTTTCACCTTAAAATAAGATTGCATAATTGTTAGTAGAATTTCTTTAGTATTATCTATAATGGTAAAAATTATTTGGCGAGATAAAGGGAAAATAAGTAAAAATAACAGAGAACAATTTAATCATAAATACATATGGAAAAGATATGTGCTATGTTGTAAAAGCCTCTTGCATAATTGGGAAGGATCGACCTTGACATAAATGTTACTATTAGGCCCACCAGTGTAAAAAAAGTAATATATCCCTTTTAGTATTAAAAATGTTATATTTTACTATATATAATAATGATTAAAAACTTAAGGGGTATCCATGAAGGAGATAAAAAATACTTTAAATAAAAAGATATACTATAAAATCGTTTGTACGGGCATAGCCATTATTTTAATAGGGTTAATTATTGATATCCCACTTTTAAGTAAAGTCGAATTTGGATATCTATTTCGAGTCATACTGGGATTTGGTCTGTCCGTATGTTTATTGCTTTATCCTAAGTATGAGACAGATATTCTTAGAATAAGCATCATCGTATTAGCCTCTATCTACTTTTATATCCTTTTTCTTTTATACCCAGGATCTAGTTTTATTTTACTATGTTTAATCCCAGCTCTATCGATTTTATTTTTCAATTCAAAGCTTTTTTACTTTTCCTTGTTTTTGAATGGCGCATTAATTTTAATCTTATTTGGTTACATTCTGTTCATTAATCAAGCATATCAATACAGCTATATACAAGAGGATATAATTGGGTACCTATTAAACTTCCTTACAAGCCAAGTTATCATTTATTTTATTTTTCATTTAACGAATAGCCGAATGAAAAAACAGCAATTATATTATGAACAAATGCAACAGTCTGAACGATTAAAGACATCTGGTCAGCTTGCAGCAGCTGTTGCACATGAGATTAGGAATCCTTTAACGGTTGTGAAAGGTTTTTTACAAGTTTTCGAAGGGGATCCGTCTTTTTCCTCTGAGCGAAAAAGACATTTTACTTTGATGATAGATGAATTAAAAATGGCCGAACAAGTTATTTCTCAATTCTTAACAATGGCTAAACCGGAGCAAGAAAAGGCTACGGAAATAGTAGATGTTAAGGTTGTGCTCCAAAGTGTTACGGATTTGCTTCATTCATATGGACTTTTACATGATAATCGAATTGAATTAAAGGTAACAGATGATTGTACTATTTCTGCTAATATCATTGAATTAAAACAATTGCTCATAAATATTATAAAAAACGCGATTGAGGCTTCTGATTATGGTGATTTAGTAATTGTAACGGCTGAAAGGGAAAAGGATTATGTTGTAATGAAAGTAATTGATCATGGACAAGGAATGTCAGAGGAAGAAGTTGCCTTACTTGGCACCCCATTTTACTCATTAAAAAGTAAAGGAACAGGGTTGGGCTTGATGATTTGCTTTAATATTGTCGAAAAATATCATGGCAAGATTGAATTTAAAAGCTTAAAAGATCATGGAACAACTGCTTCGATTCGCTTTCCATACCAAAATCAAGTATAGATAATGTCAAAAGATTTATAGAGAAGTATTAGTATAGATGAATAGAGGACATTTCAATTCAAAGTAATTGTCACATTAACACTTCCATTTTTTGTTGGAGAAGTTAAAGAAGTTTTAAAATTAGCTGTAATTTATTAGCAATGTATAATAATCATTTCGTAATCAGACTCGGTTTTCGTGGAAATAAACTTTTCCGCTTTCCGAGTCTTTTTTTCATTAAATGCTAATTTTGTTTGTTTTCTCGTTTTTTTACCAGTGCTCCATAAGCTTCCTTGTATTTACTATAAAAGTGACTTTTATTTAACCAGCCAACTTCATAAATAATTTCGTCAATCGTTAAATCAGTATTTTCAATCAAAAGTTTAGCGCGCTCTAAACGCTCTTTTGTTTGCAGTTGCTTAAAAGATTTTCCGGTTTTGTTTTTTATTAGATTACTAAGGTAGTTTTTATTGTAGTTTAGTTGATTGGCAAGTTGACTAAGCGTTAATGTCCTAAAATCTTGGTGGATGATACGTAAAATTTCAAATACCAGATTATTTTGGATTTGCTGATGCGTGTTACCGTGAACCTCAAAAGGGACGTTTTCAAGCAGCTCCATAAATAAAATGGACGTGTTAAGTCGGATGATTTCGTTAGCAAAGGGGCTATTTGAGTAATATTTATCAATAATCTGATCTAATAATTGTTTGATGACAACATGCTTGGAACTACGAAAAATTATATATGTGGAGTGGTTTTTTTCACACGAGGTATTTTCCATTAAAAAGTTAAAAATAAAGTGATTTTTATGCACAATGCTACTAAGACTTTCAAAATCAAGATTTTCAACGGGAATCATCAGGTTAATTAGCAAATCATTTATTCCTGGAGCTTTAACAAAATGCACTGCGTCTTTATCCATTAGCAAGATATCGCCTGTATGTAGGGTTTCTTCATTCCCATTAATAATTTGTTTAACTGTCCCTGTAAGCATATAGTTTAGTTCCAAAAAATTATGGCTATGTTCAGGAAAGTCGGCAAAACGAGAATGCTTGCTAATATAAACCTTGCGATTTTTTAAAAAATAGTCTTTTTTGATAACCATTTTGCGGTCGATATTGGCATAGGTTTCTTTATTAACTTTTGTTACTTTTCTGGCATTATTAAGATTATCTATTTCATCTAAACTTATATTAAACAATAGTTCTTCCACATTTTTTTGCATCCATAATACCACCTGTAATTTTGTTACTTTTATTCTAACATAATGTCATTGAAACCGTTAACATTTATTAATAAAATGAAGAAAAATAAATAGATGGAGGTAGCTATGGCAAAAGTTAGCGCAAGTGATTTCGAAAGTGTTCAAGCAGCAATTGATTTCCTTAGCGGTAAAGACGAAAAGCGGGAGTTAGTGATTCCAGCGGGTGTAGTAGAAACTGGTGCGCTTAGCTTAATTTCGAACCTAACACTGATCTTAGAAAAAGGTGCCGTTATAAAATTTGTTGACGATCCAAGCGCGTATGAGCCGATTTGGACACGCTGGGAAGGAATTGAGTGTTATGCAATGCATCCATTGTTATACGCAAGTGAATGTGAAAATATTACAATTACTGGATTAGGTACAATTGACGGAAACGGGCAATCTTGGTGGGATAAATTTGCTCGAATTGAACAAGAAGACCGAGTTGAACCACGTGAAGACTACGAGTGGCAGCTAGCAAAGCTTAATCCTGATTACAAAGAACGTACAGGTGGTGGTGCAAGACCTTCGACACAGTTTCTTCGTCCACCGCTAATTCAATTTTGGAAGTGTAAAAACATCACTTTTGAGAACCTTACTTTGCAGAACTCGCCATTTTGGACACTACATACAGTGTATAGCGAAGATATTACCATACAAAAGGTGACTATTAATAATCCAGCGAAGGCTATTAATACAGATGCAATCGATATTGACTCCTGTAAAAATGTAGTAATACAAGATTGTTTATTTGATGTTGGTGATGATGCAATTACCCTAAAATCAGGAAGTGGCACAGATGGTTTAAGAGTAAATATTCCAACTGAAAATGTTCGGGTAAGTAATTGCAAGATTTTAGCAAGTCATGGAGGTATTGCAATAGGTAGTGAAACAGCTGGTGGTATTAAAGATGTTGAAGTTAAAGATTGTAAGTTTCTTGGAACGCAGCGGGGAATTCGCTTAAAAAGTCGTCGTGGCCGTGGTGGTACGATTGAAAATATTAATCTTGAAAACTTAGAAATGGACGGTTGTTGGTGTCCAATTGTTTTGGGGATGTATTTTGCTCCAGGAATATTACCTCATGAAGAAGCAGCTTTATTAAGCGTTAAAGCTCAGGCAGTAGTAGCAACTACACCGCACATTAAAAACATCAAAATAAAAAACATCAATGCAATAAATGTAAGGTCAACAGCAGCTTTTATTGTAGGTTTACCAGAAAGCCCGATTGAAAAAGTTAATATTGATAATTTTAATTGGAGTTTAGCTTCAGCTGAAGATTTGATTGAAACTTGGAACAGTGAGCCCACTAAAGGCTTATTCCATGATGAAAATCGAGGCATTAAAACGATAAATATTAGTAACTTAACGATTAACGGGGAGGCGATGTAAAATGGGCGCAATAAAGCAACCTAAAATGGCAACAATAAAGCAACCTTGGGTTTACACTCCAAAAAAAATCACTTTTTTTAGAAGCTTAGGCTATGGAATGAACGATTTAAACGGGTCAGCGTGGGGAACGTTAGTTGGTTCCTATTTGATGGTGTTCTTGACAACTTATGCCGACTTAAACGCTGGTATTGTGGGGACGATGCTATTTGTTTTAAAACTTCTAGATATGGTCATTTGTGGTGTTATTGGTGGAGTGAGTGACCATTTGTTTGCAACGGCCATTGGTCGTAAGCTGGGTCGACGTCATGCTTTATTCTTAGTCGGAGCCATTTTAACAGCAATCTGTTTTCCCTTATTATTTACCATTCACCCTGGCTCATACCTTTGGTATTTTCTAGTTCTTTTATTTTTAGAAGCTGCACAATCATTTGACAATATCGCTTATGAAACTTTAGCAACGGAAATGACTGATAAAGCTGAAGAACGTGTAAAACTTAGCTCAGTTCGGATGTTTATCTCAGCATTTGGAACTTTTGCAGTGACAGGACTTCCTGCGATTCTTTTAAGTGCTCTTGGCGATGATAATGGAAGCGCTTATACGATTTCTGGAATTGTTTTTGGAATTGCTCTTTGCATTGGAACTTTGATCACCTATTTTTCAACTTGGGAGTTTTCACCGGAGCACGTAGCAAAATTTGAGGCTGTTAACAAAAATAAGGAAAGAAAAGGCTTTCTAGAAGCAGTTAAGGATTATGGTCATGTAATGAAAACAAAAGCTTGCAGAAGAACTTGTGCAATTTATTTTGTATCCTATTTTGCAAAAGATTGTTTTAACACTGCTTTCTTCTTTTATGTTATGTTTTTGCTTGGCTTGGGCCAATCAACAGCACAAACGGCCTCAAGTCTTTCTATATTAGGGATGATTGTAGTGCCAATCGCAACCATTGGGATGTATAAAAAAGGCCCCAAATTTCTTTGGACTTCAGCCTTTTCTGCACAGATTCTTGTTCTTTTAACCTATTTAGGACTATATTTTGCCGGTGTACAATTTGATGCTAAGACAGCGTTTATAGTTATTATTGTTTTGTCAGCTCTTTGGCAAATTGGTCGTCAAACAATGGAGTATACCGTTTGGAATGTTATTCCTTTCGTTCCAGATGTTGATACGCTTGTATCTACCAAATTAAGGGCTGGAACTTTTGCAGCTTGCCAAACTTTCACTCGTAAGGTAACTGGTGCTATCGGTTCAGCTCTCATCGGTTGGATTTTAGCTTTTGGTGGTTTTGACAAAACATTGAGCGAGCAAGGTGACCTTGCTAAATGGGCAATTATGATTTCATTTGCGATAATTCCGCTTATTTGTTTAGCTTACTCCATGTATCTGATTCGCACATTCAACCTTAACCAAGACACACATCAAATTATCAAAAATGAAATCAATCGTCTTCAAGCGGGAGGATTGAAAAAAGATGTTGATGCTAAAACTAAGGCTGTTGTTGAAGACTTAACTGGCTATAAATACGAAGATATATGGAATCCAGCTAACTAGGAAGATTTCTTCTAGCTATTGGGTACAGTTTAGTAATAATAATGAAAATGTTGAAAACAATAGGATTAATCAGAAGGGGTTAGGAGGAATGAGTTAAGTTTCCAACACAAGAAAAGAACTAAAACCGAGACGAATTTATGGGAAGAGGATTGGGAGATTAATATAAGCGGTGCGATTAGGTTTTTCCAAATCTTTTATGTAAAATTACTATTTATCTTTCAATCTAATAGTCAAAGAGGTAACTACCTTATTTAAAGGAGAGTTACCTCTTTTTAATTTATGTAGTAACATTTTATTCGCGGCTTCTGATGTCATTTCTAATTTTCTGTTTAGATAATTAATAGATTAAACAATATTGTGGGAAATTAAGAATCTATTTAGATAGAGAAGGATAAAGATACTATACTTTTTTAAAATATTTATTTATGATTAGGTAACACTACACAGTCTATCTGTATAAGACATTAAAATAAATTGAAAAATAAAAAGGTATGTAGTTGTTTTAAAACAGGAGGTTACATGATGGAGAATAATGATATATTAATCCGTTTAAGATACGCGTTAGAAATAAAAAATAGTGAAATGGCTGAAATATTTAAGCTTGGAGGGAAAGAGGTATCTGTGCCAGAGGTGGTAAAGATTCTTAAAAAGACTGATGATGAATTAGAAAATGATGATCAAATAAAATTGACGAATAGCATGTTAGATTCCTTTTTAAATGGCTTTATTATTTATAAAAGAGGAAAGCAGGAGCCAAAACCAGGACAATCAAATGCACCAGAATCGTCCATAAAAAATAATACGAGTGTAAACAATATCCTTTTAAAGAAAGTTAAAATTGCATTGGCATTAACAACAGAGGATATGATAGATATATTCAAAAAAGCTGGATTAAATGTCTCAAAAGGAGAACTCGGAGCCTTTTTAAGAAAAGAGGGACATAAAAATTATAAAGTATGCTTAGATAACTTCGCCAGAAACTTCTTAAAAGGACTAGCGATTAAATATAGAGGATAACAGCTGCAAAGGATTTATCAGGTGATGAGATGATACATACCTACTTAGGGGAAACAATACGTTTTGATATCAAGTATAAAAATCGTACCTCTATTGGCATTACGATAGATGGATATGGAAATATAGTAGTTTTGGCACCAAAAAAGACGCCTGATGAACGTGTACTTCAAGTGTTAGAGGCGAACTGGGATCAAATTCAGATCAAAATAAAAGAAATGAAGAAAAGAATGGATGGACCACAGGAAAAGGTATATGAGAATAATGAAAGGTTTCTTTATTTAGGAAATACCTACCCTATTAAAATCGTCCAGGATATAAATATCACACATGAACGTGTCGAGCTTGAAGAAAAAATGCTACTTATTTATGTGAAGCAATTTGATAATGAAAAAATAAAACAATTATTGAAAAGATATTATTATCAGAGGAGTAAGGCTTTAGTAGAAGAAAGAGTCTCCTTCTATCAAAGTAATTTCAAGACAAAGCCTCGATCAATACGGATTACGGATAGTAAAACAACATGGGGAACCTGTGATTCCAATTTCCAATTAACCTTCAATTGGAGGCTAGCGATGGCTCCAGCTGAGGTCATTGATTACGTCGTTGTTCATGAAATGTGTCACATGGTACATCTCAATCATGACCGCTCCTTTTGGCGTTTGGTTGGAAAGCTAATGCCTGATTATAAAGAGAAAGAACGGTGGCTCGCTTTGTCGAGCTGGAAAATGACGGTTTAATGAGTCCGTTACAAACTCTGAGACTGTTATATTAAATTTGGTATCCATCATTGGCGTCCATTAGTCATCTATCGACTAATGGACGCCAATTTTTTTGTTGAGCTTTTTTCTTTAAAGAACTTAGCTAATCTTCCATCAGACTATTTACCCAAAAGGTTTATAAATGGGAACCTTCCGCTATCATAAAGCGTAATCCCATATTATAAAAGAAAATGGAGGGATAAAAATGACCGCGAAAAGGAAGAGAAACAACAAACTAACCATAGAGCAAACCGAAACCTGGTGGGATAAATGGCAAGCTTATATCATCGTTGCAGTATTTGCGTTATTCGTTATTTGGGTATATTTTAGTTTTCTCATTACAGATATGAAATTTGTTGATGGTTTGACAGAAGGTCATTATCCTTTCATCTTCTTTTTATTAAAAGAGGTCATTATAAATGCTGCTTGGGGAGGGTTATTTTTACTTCCGGGAATCATCGTTCCTTTTGGAAGTGTCTATCTTCTATTAACGAAAAAGGCAGCAGAACCAAAAAAATTAGTATTACCAGCAACCTTCCTCACCATTATCTTTCTAGGATTAGCATATGCTATTTTAGGTGTTGATTGGATGGATAATCTAGCGGATTCTAAAGATTACTATGAAAATGGAGCGATGGAGAAGGTTATTGTTTTAGAAGATTATGAGGTAATCTATCCTTCTGGGATATATGGTGGGGCAATCGATTATGTGTATACAAGTGTAGATGGAGAAGAATTTAAAACGAATACTGATTTTGAAATAGGAATATCCGCAAATGAACAGTATGAAATTCATTATCTACCTAGGACTAAGTATATGGTTGGGATTAGCCAAGTAGACAACTGAGTCATATAATTAATACGAATTTTTAGAGGGAAATTTTTATTCCTGTATTGCCTATAATTTTTAGACTTATATCTTTTGGAACATCGTCGATATTTAAACTATAAAAGTAGTTGACAATGGAGATAAATGGGAGTAATTTATGGGTAGATTTAAAAATAAATATTTCCGAACACCTTTTATTCGCTGAATCTGATTTGAGCGGGGGAACCATTTTTGATAGGTAAATTCCTATCTAGGGGTGAATCTTACTTAGTAAGAGGGGGCACTCTCAGTCCCTAATCCGACAGCTAACCTCGTAAGCGTTACATGTATTACCCGAGGGGAAGGTCTAGGTTTAGCCCTAAGACCATTCTAGTTTGTGCTGGTCTTTTTTTCATGGCTTTAAAGCGAATGATTAGTGTTGTTGAAGGAATCAAAGGAGGATGGAAGATATTATAAAGACTTATTAATGAGCAAAGATTATTTTCATATGTCTGATGATGAAAGGTTGGAAAAATTTTTGCAAATCGTTGACCAATATGGTCAATGTAATAAGTGGAATAAAGAGTTATCTAACCTTCTTTTTTCTTTGATTTCGATTGACCGCATCGGTCAGTTTTATTAATCAATGGTAATGAAGGAGGAATCATTATTAATACTATTTTCCATAGTCTAAAAGCAGAGAAACAAGAGCGTATTATAAACGCTGCAATGAAAGAATTTGTTCAAAGTGGTTTTGATAAAGCTTCAACAAATGAAATCGTAAAAAGAGCAAAAATCTCAAAAGGGTCATTATTTAACTATTTTAATAGCAAAAAAGATTTGTATGTCTATTTAATTGAATACAGTGTGAAAGTTATTGAGCAAATTTATGAACAGATTGATTTAAACGAAACAGATTTCTTTAAAAGAATGGAGAAATTGGGGCTAACTAAATTGATGATCCAAAGAAAATTTCCTCTGGTATTTGATTTTCTTCTATCTTTAAATCAAGAGGAATCGAAGGAAGTTATGGAAGAAATTACGCAAAGAATTCATCCCGTTTCTAAAGACGGCATGACCAAAATTTATGTGAATATAGACTATTCCATGTTCCGTGATGATATCGATTTGGAAAAGGCAATAGATATCATTAATTGGACGATGTTTGGATTTGGAGAGAAAGTAGGTAGTCAATTAAAATCGTTTGAAGGCATCGGAGAGGAATACCTTAAAGAATGGGAGATCTATTCTACCTTACTGAAAAATAGTTTTTATAAATAAGGAGGAAGTACTATGAGTGTATTGGAAGTCCGAAATTTAACAAAGAAATTTGGAGGGTTTATTGCACTTGATGGAGTTAATTTTGAAGTGGGCAGTGGGGAAGTTTTTGGGTTTATTGGACCTAATGGTGCAGGGAAATCAACGACAATCCGCGTGTTACTTGGTATTTTAAAGGCAACCAAAGGGGATGTGAAGCTATTTGGGAAGGATGCTTGGCATGATGCAGTGGAAATACATAAGAGATTGGCTTATGTACCTGGAGATGTCAATTTATGGCCAAATTTAACGGGTGGTGAAGTAATTGATTTATTTGTTAAATTACGAGGAAGCAATAATGCTAGCAGAAGAGAAGAACTGATAAAAAAATTCGATTTGGATCCGACGAAGAAATGTCGAACTTATTCGAAGGGGAATCGTCAAAAGGTTGCGCTAATTGCTGCGTTTTCGCAAGACGCAGATTTATATATCTTAGATGAACCAACTTCAGGACTTGATCCGTTGATGGAGCAGGTTTTTCAAGAGTGTGTGTTGGATGTAAAAAGCAAAGGAAAAAGTGTGCTTCTTTCAAGCCACATTCTTTCTGAAGTAGAAAAATTATGTGATAGGGTCGGGATCATTCGCCAAGGGAAAATCATTGAAAGTGGAACATTAAAAGAACTTCGCCACTTAACACGGACACATATGCTTGTAGAGACAAAGGAAACGATTTTATCGTTACATGAATTGCCGGGTGTTCATGAAATAGTAGAAACAGACCAAGGACTGACTTTCCAAGTGGATACCGAGGAGTTGGACAGTACGATTAGACATATTAGTCAGTTTGGAATTATAAAGCTGGAAAGTGCACCACCAACTCTTGAAGATTTATTTATGAGTCATTATGAAAGGAAGGATAAAGGAGAAGGGAAAGAAGCTGGAGGTGTCCGTTGATGAGTCGAAATAGATTTGCAAACACCGGGATGCTTTCACGATTTATTCTCCGTCTTGATAGAATAAGAATCCCATTATGGATAATTGGCTTATCAGTCTTTACATTAATGATTCCTCCTGCTTTTGTAAGTTTATATGGAACGCAGCAGGATAGAGATGCTATTACAGAAACAATGGCAAATCCAGCAATGACTGCGATGCTCGGGACTGGAGATCTCAATAATTATACCATTGGTGCGATGACGGCCCATCAAATGATTGTAATGACTGCGGTAATTGTTGGATTAATGGCTATTCTACTTGTCACTCGTCATACTAGAGCAGATGAAGAAGATGGTCGTATAGAAATGATTCGATCTTTACCTACTGGTCGCCTTTCTTACTTAAATGCAACATTAATTGTAACTAGTGGAGTGTTTATTACTTTAGCGTTAATAATAGGTTTTGGATTATATACACTTGGAATTGAAAGTATGGATTTGGAAGGCTCCTTACTATATGGTGCTGTTTTAGGGGGGACCGGTTTTGTTTTTGCTGGAGTTACAGCAGTTTTTGCCCAGCTTTCGGAAAGTTCACGTGGTACGATTGGATGGTCTATTGCAATATTGATTATATCCTATCTTTTTCGGGCTATCACAGATGTAAGTAATGAATCATTAACTTGGATTTCACCATTAGGATGGGTATCAAAGGCTGCAGTCTATTCATCGAATAATTGGGGTCCAGTAGTGTTAATGGTTGCTATTTCCATCTTGCTATTTATCCTTGCTAATTACTTAAATAGCATTCGCGATTTGGAACAAGGATTTATAGCGGCCAAGCGAGGAAGAAGATACGCATCACGTTTTTTGCAAAGTCCAATTGGATTAGCATTTCGATTACAACGAACAGGATTTATTTCTTGGGCAATTGGTTTGTATATACTTGGAGCCTCCTATGGATCTATATTTGGTGATTTGGAGTCATTCTTTGAAGGGAATGATATGTATCAGCAAATGCTGCAACAAGCGGAAGGTGCTTCAATAGTTGAACAATTTATTCCAACTTTAATGATAGTTATTTCACTGATTGCAACGATTCCTCCTGTTATGGCGATGAACAAATTTCGAGGCGAAGAGAAAAAAGAGCGTTTAGAGCATTTATTGGTTCGGGCTGTATCCCGAGAAAAGCTTATCGGTTCCTATTTAGTTCTTTCAGCTGTGAATGGATTTGTGATGCTATCACTAAGTGCCATTGGCTTATGGTCTGCGGCAGCAGCTGTAATGGAAGAAGGAATGGAGTTTTGGACGATTTACAGTGCTGCACTCGTATATTTTCCAGCGATGCTTGTGATGATAGGGGTTGTTGCTTTTCTTAATGGGTTTGCTCCAAGATTCACCAGTTGGATTTGGGCATATTTTCTATATTCCTTTTTCGTTCTCTATTTAGGAAACTTATTTCAATTTAAAGATTGGGTAGGTAAACTTTCTCCATTTGGACACGTACCGCAAGTACCGATTGAGGATGCTACCTTTATGCCATTGTTTTTATTAAGCATTATTGCAGTAGGTTTAATGATTGCGAGTTTTGTTGGCTTTCGTAAACGTGATGTTCAAAGTTGATTTTTTTGTTTTAAAAATATAAATTATTGCTGTTTTTCTTTTAATGAAAGAGAGGAAGATTTTTTCTTCCTCTCTGAAACCATCCGCTTTTAATTCTTTTTTCTCTCTACGCTTCATTTATTCATTAATATTTAATGCTATCTCTTCTAATTCTTCTTTTACTTGACCAATAAGCGAAATGGCAGCTCCGGTCGCTTGAATCCAGCTTCCTATTGTTCCGAGACTTTGCTGGTTGCTTATGCCTTTTAATTGTTCTGTTCCGCTAATTGCTTGCAAAGAATTCCCAATCCCCTGCAATAAACCGCCAACTATATTTTCAATTCTTCCAACTGCAGTGCTATCAAAGAATTCATCTGTCAGCCCAATGAAGCTACCTAGTGCTTGGAGCCAGTTTCCTGCAATAATTAATTTTTGCTCTGTTGGGGTATTACTCCATTTATAAAGAACTAAGCTGGTTATAACCGTTGAATTTCCAATTGCCTGAATTTCATCTCCGAGCTTCTCTAAGGAGATCGTTCCTTGTCCGTCAGCAGATAATGCGCTGCCAGTTCCTTGTAATACATTACCAACTAAACGGAGGTGGTAATTTGTTTCTTTAGATAAATGGAAAGAGGGGGTACTCCCGATAGCAGCTTGGATAGTACCAATCGTGTTAATAGCTGATCCGAAAATTTCTTTAATATGTCCACTCATTTATAATCGACCGCCCGTTCACTATGCACCCAATATCTTATTCAATAATGATTTAAATGGGATAAAATAGCCAAGCTTTTGGCGACAGTCATATTTTATGAGTGCAGAAAAAAATAACTTGGAGACTATATTCCAAGTTATTTTTGCGAAACTTAATTTATATGTAAGAAAACCCTCTTATTTACTACCGAAATTCCCAGAAAACTGCTTCACAACTGCTTGGATTTCTTCTAGTTTTTCAGGTTTTAATAGACTAATCATTTTAGGAAGAAACTCTTCGATATCAGCTTGTGAAAAAGTGCCTTCATCTTGTTTTCGAAAGTTTTCTGTTAATATTTCTTTTGCTTCGTCTTCTTTACCCTCTTGTACCCTTTCTAAAATAAATGATAAAAATCTTTCTTGACCTTGCTTGTCCATTTTTTAACCTCCCTATAAAAAATAACATCTTCGCTTATTATAATCCAAAAAGAGGTTTATTAGAAAGTTATACCAGTTTAAATAAAAATAATATAGAGAAAAAATATAATAGGTATTTCAACTGTTCCTTTTTTTATGAAGAGTAAAGTAAGTTAAGCCTCAAAAATTCTCTCCTCAATCAGGGTTATTTTTACAAAAAATAACAAGAAATATATTGCTTTTAACGTAATTTACAAAACCTTTACATAGAGACAATAGAATATTTACAGTTGGGATTTATCATACTAATTAGACAAGATATGACAAAGAAAAGTTGCTATTCTTCTGGAGGTAAATCATGGTCATTATAAAAAAACTAAAAATGGTATGCATGTTACTGTCTATCCTCACTTTATTAACAGCGTGTGCAAGTAATTCAGAAACAGAACAATCGACAAATGACGGTAAGCCAATATCGATTTCAGGATCTACTTCCGTTGGACCGCTTGCTGAGAAATTAGCGGCAAAATATCATGAACAAGATAATACAAAAATTGAAATAAATCAAATTGGATCTTCCGCTGGTATTACAAATGCAATGAGTGGTGTTTCTGAAATTGGGATGTCCTCACGTGATTTAAAGGAAGAAGAAAAAGAAAACTTAAAAGAAGTTGTTATTGCTTATGATGGGATTGTAGTGGTAACTCATCCGAGCAATAAAGTAAAAGATTTAACATTAGATCAAGTAAAGCAAATATTCACTGGTGAAGTGACGAATTGGAGCCAACTTGGAGGAGATGACATGGAAATTGTCGTTGTTTCTCGTGAGGATGGATCCGGTTCACGTGATGCCTTCCAAGAGATTGTAGGATATAGCTCAGGTGAATTAATTAAAAACTCGATTATTGCAAGTGGAAACGGAAATATTAAAACAACAGTTGCAAATAATAAACACGCAGTTGGCTTTATTTCCTTTGAATATATTGATGATGATATCTCGACAATCGATATTGATGGTGTAGAGGCTACTGCTGAAAATGTATTAGAAAAAAAATATAGTTTATCACGACCGTTTTTGTTTGTTTATAAAGAAGGAAGTCTAACTGCGAATGGACAGAAATTCATCGATTATATTCTAAGTGATGAAGGTCAAAAGATTGCAGCAGAAGCAGGGGTAATCCCAATAAAGTAATACAAAATCTTTAGAAGTAATCTTGGAGGAAAATAAAGTGTCTATTCAAACGACTGAAAAGCAAGCCTCAGAGATGGGCAAGGCAAATAAGAGGAAATATATGTTTGAGAAGGTGTCAGCAAGAGTTTTCTTGCTTTGTGCTCTTCTTTCTGTAATTAGCTTGTTATTAATAATTGGATTTGTTTTTTATAAAGGGGCACACCCCTTTGTGGCGGAAGGATTTAGCTTTTTCGATTTTCTTTTTGGAGCAGACTGGGTGCCAAGTGAAGGGAAATTTGGGATATGGCCGATGATTGTCGCATCTCTTTATGCCACAATTGGGGCACTAGTTATTGGCGTTCCAATTGGATTGTTTACGGCAATCTTTCTTGCAGAAATAGCTTCAAAGCGGATCGCTAAAATTGTTTCGCCAGCCATTCAGCTTTTAGCAGGCATTCCTTCCGTTTTATATGGTGTTTTTGGTCTAGCAATTATTGTTCCGTTTTTACAAAATACATTAGGATTAGTAAAAGGTCAAAGTTTATTAGCTGTTATTTTAGTGTTAGCAATTATGATGCTGCCTACGATCGTAACAGTGGCAGAGACGGCGATTCGCGCTGTACCAAGAACATACCGTGAAGGATCTCTTGCTCTTGGAGTATCGGAAATCGGAACTATTTTTAAAGTCGTTGTCCCTGCAGCAAAATCCGGCATTATGACAGCTATTGTATTAGGATTAGGTCGAGCAATCGGTGAAACAATGGCAGTTATTTTAGTTGCTGGTAATAGTTTAATCGTGCCAACAAGCTTAACAGATAGTATTCGTCCACTAACAACAAATATTGCCCTTGAAATGGGTTATGCTGCCGGTACACATCAAGAAATGCTATTTGCAACCGGGATTGTTTTATTCTCGTTTATTTTAATATTGAATTTTGTTTTAGCAAAAATTAGTACGAAGGGTGGCAAATAAGATGAGACAAATGAAAGATAACTTGTTACGCGGACTTCTTTGGTTTTCTGCCTTCTTATCTGTTGCCGTCCTAGTGATGATTGTTGGATACATTTTTTATAAAGGATCTCACTTAATTAGTTTCGAATTTATTTTTGGCGATTATTCCCCAACTGGTGGTGGTGGAATTTGGCCAATGATTGTTACAACCATCTATACGATTGTAATTTCTTTACTTATTGCAACACCAATTGGAATATTAGCAGCTGTATACTTGCAAGAGTATGCAAAGCAAGGTCGATTGGTAAAAGTAATTCGATTTGCAACAGAAAGCTTAACAGGTATTCCCTCGATTATTTATGGTTTATTTGGGGCAGTATTCTTTGTAACAACATTAAAATTAGGAATGTCCATTTTGGCAGCTTCCTTAACGTTAACGATTATTGTTTTACCGGTTATCATTCGTACAACAGAGGAATCCTTAAAAACAGTTCCTCCAACCTATCGAGAAGGGTCATTAGCCCTTGGAACAACCAGATTACAAACATTATATAAGGTTATTTTACCTAGTGCGATGCCAGGGATCTTATCTGGAATTATTCTTTCCATCGGAAGAATTGTTGGGGAGTCTGCTGCTATTTTCTTAACTGCAGGTACCGTTGCTGCAATGCCAGAGGGCTTGCTGTCATCTGCTCGAACATTAACGGTTCATTCCTTTTTAGTAACACAAGAGTCTGGGGATATTGAACTCGCTGCTGCGGTTGGAATTGTGTTAATCGTAATAATTCTTGCTATCAACCTTATCGCAACATTTATATCCAAAAAGCTTAACAAAGCAGACTACTAATTTATAAGGGGTATGTTTATGACTACAACAGTAAAGGAAAAAACGCAAAAGAAAACTGGGAAAGCATTTTTACAGGTAGGTCAAGAAGATACACCTGGAGCGTCAAAAATTAGTGTGAGTGATTTAAATTTATTTTATGGAGAAAAACAAGCTTTGTTTGGAGTATCTCTTGATATTGAAGAAAAAAAGGTAACGGCTTTAATTGGACCATCTGGCTGTGGGAAATCAACCTTCCTACGAACACTGAATCGCATGAATGATTTAATTGATGGTGTAAAAATTGCAGGTGATATCGTTATTGATGGGGAAAATATATATGCATCAAATGATGTCATAAAGTTACGTACAAGAGTAGGGATGGTTTTTCAAAAGCCTAATTTATTCCCAATGAGTATTTTTGACAATGTTGCCTACGGACCAAGAATGCAAGGAATCAAGAATAAGAAAGAATTAAATAAAATTGTGGAAGAAAGCTTACGCGGGGCAGCAATTTGGGATGAAGTGAAAGACCGCTTAAAAACCTCAGCGCTTGGATTGTCAGGTGGACAACAGCAGCGTGTATGTATTGCGCGTGCAATTGCGATGAAACCAGATGTTATTTTAATGGATGAGCCTACTTCTGCTTTAGATCCAATTTCTACATTGAAGGTAGAAGAGCTGATTACAAAAATGAAAAAAGATTATACAATTGTTATCGTTACACATAATATGCAGCAAGCAGCAAGGATTTCGGATAAAACAGCCTTTTTCTTAAATGGTGAAGTGGTTGAATACGATGAAACGAATAAGATTTTTTCTACACCAAGAGATCAGCGCACAGAAGATTATGTAACAGGTCGCTTTGGATAATAGGAGGAACTAATGGTCATTCGAGAGAATTTTGAAAAGAAGCTAGAAGAGTTAAAAGGAAAAATTTCTGAAATGGGAGTAATGTCTATTTCCTCGTTAGAAGAGGCATTTGACGCATTAAAGACACAAGATGTTGAAATTGCTTTAAAGGTGATGGAGGAAGATACAGACATTGATAATTTGGAATCGGAAATTAATCATTTTGCGATTTGGTTAATGGCAAAAGAACAGCCTGTTGCAAGAGATTTACGTGTTGTGATTGGTGTTATTAAAATTTCTTCTGAAATTGAACGTGTAGCAGATTTTGCAGTAAATATTGCAAAAGCAACGATTAAGATAGGAAAAACGACTTCACTTTTAGATCTGACACAGCTAGAGAAAATGAAGGAACTATCGATCGAGATGTTGAAAAAAGCAATAAAATCCTTTATAGACGAAGATATTGTCCTAGCAAAGGAAATAAGTAAGCTGGAAGATCAAGTGGATGACTATTATTTGGAAACCTATAAGAAACTTACTGCATACTTAAGTGAGCATCCAGAAGAAACAAATCAGCTTGTCCAATTATTATTTATTAATCGTTACCTCGAAAGAACAGCTGACCATATAACAAATATGGCGGAAAGTACTGGCTATTTGATTAAAGGGAAAATATATGATTTTAATTCTTAAGTGTGAATGCTCGGATTAAAAGATTGCAAAAGGAGAGAAAAACAAATACGTTTTTCTCTCCTTTTACAGTTTTAATTCTAAAATTAAATGCTGCATTCCTACAAAAATGACTTTCTTATCGTTTGAATTTTTAGATATTTCTGATAAAATTATGTGATGTATACAAGATTAGTAAGAAAAGGGAGGAAGAGTAATGCAGGGGTATTTTGAGCAAGAAAAGGAAAATATGCTTCAATTGCTAGAAAGAATAGTAAATATTAATAGTGGTTCCTATCAGAAAGCAGGAGTGGATAAAGTAGGTGACATCCTCATCAATGAGTTTGAGCAATTAGGCTTTATTGCAGAGGTACACGACGTCCTGGATAAGGGAAATAACATCGTATTAAAGCATAAAGAGGCAACGAATCCTAGCATATTATTGATTGGGCATATTGATACGGTTTTCCCTGCTGGAACAGTTGAAAAGCGTCCATTTTCAATGGAGGGTGATTATGCAAAAGGTCCAGGAGTTTTTGATATGAAGGCAAGTCATGTGATGACATTATATGCTTTAAAATACTTAATTTCGCAGAATAATGACGCATATAAAAATGTCATCATAATAATTAATACAGATGAAGAAATAGGCTCGATTACTTCACGAGAATTGATCGAAGCTACTGCAAAGACAGTAGACCATGTATTAATAATGGAGCCTGCTGATTTAGATGGCAATGTGGTGAATGGCCGTAAAGGTGGGGGCAAATTCTTTGTAAAAATATATGGAAAATCAGCTCATTCTGGTGTTGCACCAGAAAAAGGGGCAAGTGCTATTCAAGAGCTTGCATTAAAAATTGTTAAATTGCATGAATTAACGAAATTGGAAGGTATTCATGTAAATGTCGGTTTAGTAAGCGGTGGACAATCGGTTAATACAATTGCTCCTTTTGCAGAAGCTGGAATTGATCTGCGTTTTGAAACACAGGAACAAGGAGAATTTGCTCAATCCAAAATTGTAGAAATTTGTAGCTACACAGAAACGTCTGATACTCGTATTGAATTAAATGGTGGTA
This sequence comes from Niallia sp., assembly GCF_031978665.1. NCBI lineage: Bacteria > Bacillati > Bacillota > Bacilli > Caryophanales > Bacillaceae > Niallia > Niallia sp. The sequence continues at coordinate 32,434 of NZ_DALZDK010000016.1, forward strand.
TAACTCGACCAGCATGGAAAATAGAAGAAAAGAAAAATGATCTACTTTTCGTGCTAAAAGAAGCTGCCTCTGAATTACAGTTAGATTTAGGAACGAGATATAGTGGTGGGGGATCGGATGGGAATTTTACAGGAAATATGGGGATTCCTACAGTAGATGGTCTAGGACCAAGGGGAGGAAATGCACACCAAGACGATGAGTTCATGGTTATTTCCTCGCTAAGTGAGCGTGGACAATTATTGGTAAAAGTGTTGAATAAACTAACTAAACAGAAAGTGAGAGAGAGTTTTAAAATAGAAACAAATACATTTTAATAAAACGAAAAATAAGCTTGATATAGTAAAATTATAATAAAAAAGATTGCCTGGAACGAAATTTGGTAAGACTAATCAGAGGAAAAAATACTTATAAACATTTGAAGAGGTGTGCTTTAATGATTTTAGGAGTTCATGCTTATTTACGAATGAATGGCAATGGTAAGGAAGCGGTCAAATTTTATGAAAATGCATTAGATGCAGAAAATCTCGGTGTGCAAACATATGGAGATATGCCTGATAACCCAGAGTTTCCGCTTGCTGAAGAAGCAAAAAATCGTGTTTTACATGCACAATTAAGAATCGGAAATACATTTCTCATGATATCTGATACGTTCCCTGGACAGCCATACCAAGTTGGATCACAAGTGGATGTAGCTGTTCTTTTTAATGATACAGAAAAATCAAAAGATGTATACGATAAACTTTTAGATGGTGGCGAAGTTGTAATGCCCCTTCAAGAAACGCCTTGGAGCCCATCTTATGGACAAGTTAAAGATAAATTTGGGATTACATGGCAGCTTTCTACATTGGTAGAAGGACAATAAATTAGAAAAGGTGGCACCATTTTACTTTGAGAAAATGGTGTTTTTTTATGAAATGAGCATTAAAGCATAAAAAAATAGAAAATAATCGATTAGTAGAAGTTTTCGAAAAAATGGGAGTGCATTTTATTAAAAATTAGTACCAGGTTATAGTAATAAGTTATAATATATAAATAAAGGAATAATGAGGTGATAGGAATGGCAACTTCCAAAGCACGGATTACAGCAATAGGTTCATACGTTCCAGAACGTATTTTAACAAATAGTGACTTAGAAAAAATGGTGGAGACCAATGATGAATGGATTGTGAAACGAACAGGGATCAAAGAACGAAGAATAGCTAATGAAAAGGAGTTTACGAGTGATCTAGGCTATAAAGCAGTAGTTGATTTGATGGAACGATACGATAAAACGGTTGACGATGTGGATCTAATAATTGTCTGTACGATGACCCCGGATTATAAAACGCCAAGTGTCGCCTCCAATATTCAAGCTAAGCTAGGGATAAAGAATACGGGAGCGATTGATTTAAATGCTGCATGTGCAGGATTTACTTATGGATTGTATGTAGCAAATGGGATGATTAGTTCGGGATTAAATAAAAAAGTTCTAGTTGTAGGGGCAGAAACTTTATCAAAGATTACGGATTTTACAGATCGCACAACGTGTATCCTTTTTGGCGATGGAGCAGGTGCGGTGCTAGTAGAATATGATGAAAGACAACCAAGCTTTATCTCTTCCCATATAGGTTCTGAAGGGGAAGGTGGTCAACATCTATATTGTACAAATCTCGCTACTCAAATGAATAGCATAGACTTACAGGGAAATGGCTGTATTGTACAAAATGGCAGAGAAGTCTATAAATGGGCCATTAAAACAGTGACGAATGGCATGAAAACTGTTGCGGAAAAGGGAATGGTTAATCTAGATAAGGTGGACTGGTTCGTCCCTCATAGCGCAAATTTAAGAATGTTAGAATCGATTTGTGAAAAAAGTAATTTTCCAATAGAAAAAACATTATATAGCTTAGTTCATTACGGAAATACTTCCTCTGCTACTATTCCGTTATCCATGGACATAGGTGTGCGGGAAGGAAAATTAAAAGCTGGTGAACATGTATTATTATATGGCTTTGGCGGTGGTCTAGCACATGCAGGATTATTGATTAAATGGACACTTTGAGGAAAAACAATAAAAAAGGATAATTTTAGTGATAGCGTACGGAAATGATATAGTTGTATAATTATTTCTGTACATATTAGCTATCCTAGTAAGGAAGGAGTTCGGTAATTGAACTCTCTTTTTTTCTGTCCTTTTAAGAATAGCTAATAGCCGATATGAATAAAATTTCTACGAAAATGGCAAACCTATCGAAAGTTAGGGACGCAAAGTCACAGACCTAAGGCAGTATAAGCTACGGTGGCTGGATTACCGAAAAGATGGTTAATCCACCTTTTTAAGGTGTTTTTTTATTGAAGAAAAAGCTGGCTAGTACGTAATTGATAAAGCTTTGCTATTTCATCGGGGAATTTTTGAAAGAAATTGTTATTCCAAATAAAGGAGTATAAAAAATAAAAGGGGTGGCTAGGTTGAAGTTAGTTTTAAAAAATACATTGGTTTTTAGCTTGCTTATTGCAGTTTCCATGATAAGTATATCTGCCTTTGGTTATATGAAAGCAAAGGCAATTCTTTATGAGCGCTTTCAAGACCAAGCCTATAGTCAATTAGAATCGGTAAAAGCAAATATCGATATTTGGATAAATGGAAAACAAGATACGATGACGTATATGGCTGAAGCAGACGAGCTAAAAGCAAATGATGTAGAAAAAGCTGATGCCTTAGGAATTAGAATTGCGGAAAGAATGGAAAATCCAGATGCGTTTGCATTTATCGATGCAAAAGGCTTCTTATATTTAGGTGGAAATAAAATATCCGTTGGAGAGGCTCCCCATTATAAAGGCGGAATGGAGGAACTAACAAAGACCTATGATCCTGTTCCTTCTGAATCGCCAAGTTTAAACGGAGCACCAATTGTATTATCATCTGCGCCGATATATGGCAATAACGGAGAAGTTGTTGGAGTTGCCTCCGGTGGAAATCAAATTGAAAGTCTTATGAACATTATCTCCAATGTAACATTGGGAGAGAGTGGATATGTAACAGTTTTTACGAGTGATGGAACAATAGTTGCTGGTCAAAATAAAGAAGATACGTTAAATAAGAAAATAGCCGACTATGAAAACAGTGATCTTGATCAATTAGTGAAAGACAGTATGAATGGAAAAAGCGGTGATATTACAACAAACCTGAATGGAGAAAACAGTTTAATTTTTTATAGCAAAGCAGCGGCAATGGATTGGGGAATTATGATTTCTATCCCCACAAGTGAAGCATTTGCTGATGCAAATTCTTTATTAAACTACTTTATTATTATTACCATTGTGTTTATTTTATTAAGTGCAATTATATGCTACGTCATTAATAATCGTTCTTTAAAGCCGATTAAAGAAGTAAATGACAAGATTGAAGAGTTGGCAAATAATAAAGGGGATTTAACGCAAAGACTTTCTATTAATAGAAAAGACGAGGTAGGAGATCTTGCCAATAACTTTAATGAGCTATTGGATAGTCTGCAAGATTTAATTCAAGGAATTCTTCATAAAGGAGAAGTTGTTTCGGAAAATACTGGTGATTTATCAAATAGTGCAGAAGAGATGGTTCAATTAGCTGGCGACGTTACCAATAATGTCCAAAATTCAGCTGAGCTTCTAACGGAGCAAGAACAAGGGAACAAGCAAAACTTAGAGTCAATTAATGGAATTACTCAAAGTGTTTCGGAGATTAAAGATCATTCTTCCTTAGTGTCAGAGAAAACGAAGCATTCATACAGAGAGGTCGAAACAGCAAACGAACAAATCAAACGATTGATTAATCAAATGTCTGATATACAAGCTTCTGTCCATCAGTCTTCTGAGATTGTAAAGAAATTAGGAAATCGTTCTACTGAAATCGGTAATATTGTACAAATGATTACTGATATTACAGAACAGACTAATCTGCTTGCATTAAATGCTTCGATTGAAGCAGCAAGAGCTGGGGAACATGGAAAAGGATTTGCGGTTGTCGCAAATGAGGTCAAAAAATTAGCAGAGCAATCAGCAACATCGGCTAATCAGATTTCCAATCTTGTAAATGAAATTGTTTCCGATACATCAAATGCTGTTGTAGAAATGGATTCAGGAACAAAGCATTTTAGTACAGGCATGGAGACATTAAAAGATGTGAATGAAAGCTTACAAAATGTCTATTATTCCTCTGAAGAGTCTTCGAAAGAAGTAGATAAGATCTTTATCGAAATTGAAAAACTACTTTCGAAGGTTACCGATGTTGAATCAGTTATAATGGATCATTTGCAGAAATCGATTGAATCTTGCAGATACATTCAGGAAGCAGCAGCTTCTTCAGAAGAGCAGCTAACTTCCATTCAAGCGATTAATGAATCCATTGAAACAGCAGGAAAAGTGACGGAAGAGTTAAGAGAATTATTGAATCGATTTAAAGTATAAGACAAAGAGCGATGTGAGAGAGGGCACTTGGGAAAGTGCTCTTTTTTTTGTGTGGATGAGAAGCTTTGAATTAGATGGATGCACCAGTTCCTGTAGGAGCAATCGTAGTCGGGAACAGATAACAGAGAGAACGTACTATCTTAATCTCATTTAAAACCTACAGATACTATTCCGAATCCCACCCAAAAATATATCGGAAAAATCCCATCCTTTTATGATAAGATGGGTTTAACAAAATCTGTGAAAGGCCTAATCCCCCTGGCTTTTTCATAAAAAAGGAGTACGAATAAAATGACACGTCCAATTTAATAACCCTCCGTTAATTAAATTAAAATTATTAATTTTAATGGGGGAAAAAGCATGATAATTAATAAAAACTTTTCATTGTTATTGATCGGACAGTCTTTTGCAAATATAGGGGATGTCCTCTATATGGTGAGTGTTATTAGTATTATCTACGACATAAAGGGATCGGCGACGGCAGCGTCATTTGTTCCATTTACGATTACAACCTGTATGTTTATTTCGAGTTTAATAACACCACTCTTCGTTGGGAAAATACGATTGAACGCCTTGATGGCAGGTTCACAATTTGGAAAGACGGTATTGCTTTTCCTATTAGGTCTTTCCTTATCAGGGTTAACGGAAGCAAATTTTTATGTGGTCTTTATGGTGATAGGTTGCATTGCATTTCTTGATGGCTGTGCAAATCCAATTAGACAAACATTAATACCGTATTATGTGGCACCTGAACATTTAATGAAAGCAAACGGAATTGCAGAAACCGTAACTCAACTGATTCAAGCAGCAATGTGGTTTGTAGGGAGTATGTTTCTCTTAATTTTAAGTCCACAGCAACTCATTTGGTACGTAGGCGGTTTATTTATTTTTTCAAGTTTCCTACTATGCCTTTTAGAGAATGCAGATGCAAAAACAATGCAATCAATAGGAAAGGCAGAACAAATCAAAGAGGGCTGGAAGACATTATTTCATACTCCAGTATTAAGAAAAATAGCCTCAATCGAATTTTTGGAAAGCCTTGCTGGGACGGTATGGATTGCAGCTGTTTTGTATGTATTTGTTAATGATGCACTAAAGGTAGACCAAAAATGGTGGGGATTTATAAATGGTGCTTTCTTTTTAGGATTAATCTTGGGAAGTGTTTATTGTATGAAATATTCTTCTTTTGTGGAAAGAAAATTAGGTGCTTTTCTAGTAGTTGGCTCTCTTATTAACTTTCTTTTTACTATCTTATTTAGTGTAAATAGCATTCCTATTGTTGCTTTAGGGATATCATTTGGTGTCGGTATTTTCACACAAATCAAAAATATTCCACAACAAACAGTCATTCAAACAAGTGTACGAAAACAGCAGTTATCAACGGTATATACATCTTTAGGAGCAATTGGCACAGGCATTTTTGGGGTTGGCTCCTTACTGATGGGAATATTCACAGATTTATTCGGAGTAAGAATGGTCTTTGTTTTATCAGGCTTTCTGCTTGCGTTTGTCAGCATGATTATTTATAAAAATAAGTCTTTGTTTGTGACTAGACAAAGAGTTAGCTAAATTGTAAAAAAATTCGGCCAATATAGAAATTGGTCGAGTTTTTTTGAATTGAATTTTCGATAAATATTGAATGTTCAATTCAAATAATTTAGAATATTGATAATGGAAATTAAATGGAGGTGCTTCTCTGTGGAAGTTATTAGCACAACAGGTCGGAAACGAGAGACATATCAAGTCGAAATTAAGCATTCACCATTATGGGAATGTGCCCTTGGAATAGCAGCTATTACAAATAGACGTCTACTTGATTCGCTAGACAAGCCAACGATTTATTGGAAGGAGGTCAGAGCAAATCTTTCTAAAGATTTACAAGCACAATTAGACTATGTAGAAACAAATAATACGTGGAAAGCCTTGCTTCAATTACTTCATCAAAAAGATTTCTCCAGCCTAGATGCATTTATCGAATATATAAATAACCTGACAGATAGAGAATTAATCTACCAAAGTATTCCGTTTATAGCGGAAACCTATCAGTCTATTAGAGAGCAAGCCGCAGACAAAAACGTAGATGCAATAGAGCAGTTAAGAGAAGCAACAATGGACAATCCTTTTTTCCCAAGCTATATTTCTTTTATTTGCACCATTGATTCCAAGCAATTGAAGCAGCATCTCATTGACGTAATGAGTGGATGGTATGACTCAGTGATCAGGCCTGATTTAGAAAAATTAACATTTATTCTACAAACAGATGTCCAAGCAAAGGAAAGTATGAAAAAGAAAATGAAACCAGAAGAATTTGTAGAATGGGCTACTGGTGGGGTTAAGTATATGCCAGAACCAAGTGTTTATAAAGTATTACTTATTCCACAGTACATATATCGGCCATGGAATATCACAGCCGATTTAGAAGGAACAAAAGTATATTATTATCCTGTCTCAAATGAAAGCATATCTCCGAGCGATAAATATATGCCAAGTCATTTTCTTGTTTTGAAGCATAAGGCTTTAGGCGATGAAGTTCGGATGAGAATGGTGAAGTTATTATTTGAAAAAAGTCGAACGCTTCAGGAAATGACGGAAAAATTAGCGTTGGGAAAATCCACGATTCACCATCATTTAAAAATATTGAGATCTGCCCAGCTAGTAGGAATAGAAGAGGGGAAATATGTATTAAAGACGCGAGCTATTGCATCTTTAGCTAAAGAATTAGAGCGATATTTTCAGCAATGAAAGATATACAAAACTAAATCAGCCAAACCAGCAAGGATATCAGCCAAAATAAAACTAAATCAGCCAAAGCAACAAGGATATAATCCAAACCAAAGAAAGTGGTGCTAGTTTGAATATATTTCGAAATAAATCATTTGCATATATTTGGATTGGAAATGGGTTGTCAGAATTAGCAGGGGCCTTTGGAACCTTTTGCAATTCACTATTAATCTATGAAATGACAGATTCATCTTGGGCATTAGGCAGTATGTGGCTACTATATTTCCTGCCATCCCTCATGCTGCAGCTTGTTATTGGACCATATATTGATCGTTGGAGTAGAAAATGGGTTATGATTTTTGCACTTTGGAGCAGGGGGCTTGTATTTCTTATTCCGCTGATTGGGTTTATTACAGACACACTAGTCCCATGGCATATTTTTATCGTTCAAATCATCATCGGATTAATAACTCCCGTTTATTCCCCTGCCAATCAAGCAATATTGCCTAGCCTTGTTTCGAAACAGCAATTACAGACAGCGAATGCCTATATGGAAGGAATGGCACGATTAATGACCTTTACTGCGCCAGTTATGGCAGGGGTTGTCATTGAATATATCGGGATTGACAGCACGTTATCTTTTATTTGCATTTCTCTGATTGTTAGTGGAAGCCTTCTATTATGTATTGCGGAAGAAAGGGAAGAGAGAGCAGAAAGAAAAACATGGGCGACTGAATTTCTGGAGGGGATCAGCTACTTTTTTCAGCAAAGAACAATAGTATGGTTAGGTGCTTTTCTAGCATTTGTGCAATTTGGAGTAGGGGTTACGATGGTTATAAATATTCCATTTATAAAAAGCGTATTGGACGGAAATAATGTCATGTATGGTTATTTTATGGCAGGATTTCCTTTAGGGTATATGCTAGGAACTTTACTCGTTGGGAAATGGAGGTTCCAATCGAGAAGAAGCATGATGCTGGGAGCACTATTAATTGGAGGGTTGACTTATATAAATCTCGGGATGACTAACTCCATCCTTTTAGCAATAACTACAGAGATAATAGCGGGAATTGTCATGGCATTTTTTAGCATCCATAATATAACGATTTGCCAGCAAAACGTTCCAAATCATTTAATGGGAAAAATCGTTTCCGTACGTTCTTTTATTATTCGAGCCATGATGCCGCTTGGTGTATTAATAAGTGGAGTACTAAGTGAAGTATGGGGAATTCGGCCATTGTACATTTTCATCGGAGCATTAATTGCTAGCATTTCCTTATTGGGAATGACATTGCCGTATTTTGCGTTTATAGATAAAGCAAATACAGATGAAAAGCTGGCTTCCTAATCTCCAATAGAAAAAGACTAGGAAACTTGTTAATGATTTTCCTAGTCTTTTTCCTTAATATTTTTTCAACAAGATGGCTGAATTATGACCGCCAAAACCAAAGGAATTGGATAAACCGATGGATAAAGAAGCTTTTCTTGCTCTTCCTGGGACGTAATCTAAATCGCAGTCGGAATCTGGATTTTCTAAGTTAATGGTTGGTGGAATAATGCCTTCTTGCAAACTTTTCACTAATGCGATGGCTTCTGCACCACCAGCCGCACCAAGCATATGACCGAGCATGGATTTATTCGCGGTTACTGGTATTTTATAAGCTTCATTTTCAAATAATTTCTTAATAGCTAATGTTTCCGAACGATCGCCGACTGGTGTACTGGTTGCATGGGCACTAATCACATCTACATCAGAAGGGGAGATAGTTGCTTTCGCTAAGGCATTTCTCATGGCGAGATATGCGCCTCTTCCTTCTGGATGGGTGGCAACCATATGATGAGCATCTGAGCTTGCCCCATATCCAATAATTTCAGCTAATATAGGAGCGTTTCTCTTAAGGGCATGTTCCAAGTCTTCAACTACTAAAATAGCCGCTCCTTCACTCATTACAAATCCATCACGATTTCTATCAAATGGTCTACTTGCTAGACTAGGTTCCTCATTTCTAGTCGATAACGCTCTTGCATTGCCAAAGCTAGCTAAAGCTAAATTCGTGATAGCTGCTTCCGCTCCACCAGCAAACATCACATCTGCATCGCCATTACGAATGGTGTGAAAGGCTTCTCCAATCGATGTATTTCCAATCGAACAAGCTGTTACAGGAGAGAGGGAAGGACCTTGAGCGCCAAGTCGGATACTAATTTGTGCTGCCGCAGCATTAGAAATCATCATTGGCACTAAGTTAGGACTAACACGATGAGGACCTTTTTGATTTAATGTATTTACATTATCAATAAGTGTTGTTAACCCTCCAATCCCTGACCCTACATAAACACCTAAACGTTCTTTATCCACTAGTTCTAGGTCTAGCCGAGAATCTGTTAAGGCTTCTTCAGCTGCAGCTAATGCAAACTGGCTAAATCGATCAAGTTTCTTCGCTTCCTTTGCTCCCCATCGTTCTACTGGATGAAAGTCGGTTATAACTCCAGCGATTCTTGTTTTTGAATTTGAGACATCTAAATGGTCGATAGGATGGATTCCAGATTCCCCTTTTAAGAGATTCTGCCAATAATCATCTACATTATTTCCTAACGGTGAAATAATTCCCATTCCAGTGACAACAACTCTTTTCACAACTTTTCCCCCATTCCTTTTTTACTTATTCTATTCTTTTTTTATCCTATTACAAGTTGTAGTTTATACTAGTATAAATAGTACTAGCTTAAAAAGGAGAATTCGTATGAATAGAGATATTAGACTAGAAGCTTTATCCGATTTTCTAAAAACAAAGCGTTCGAAAATACAGCCACAAATGGTGGGACTTCCTGTTGGCAGCAGAAGAAGAACGGCGGGACTTCGGAGGGAAGAGGTAGCACAACTAGCTGGGGTAAGCACAACCTGGTACACCTGGCTAGAGCAAGGGAGAGATATTAAAGTATCTATTTCTGTTTTAGATGCTGTTGCAGATGCTCTGCAATTGAACCTGGATGAAAGAAAATATGTATATGGATTAGCGTTTGAGGAGGGGAGTTCCTTTTTTCCTAAGGAAGAGGAAGAGGGAATGATTACGCCAGCCTTGGAGAAAATTTTAAAAGAGCTTCGCTACTGTCCTTCTATTATCACCGACCGCCGTTCCTTTATCGTAGGATGGAATGAAGCTGCTAAACAAGTATTTTTGGATTTTGAAAAGATTCCACTTGAAAAAAGGAATCTAATTGAACTAGTTTTTTCAAGAAAAGAGCTTAGAGCATTAGCAGTTAATTGGGAGGACTTTGTCAAAGGATTCATCTCTATCTTTCGCACATACTTGGGTCAGTATATGGCAGATGAGTGGTATGGAGAATTTATCGAAGACATGAAAAAAAACTATCCAGACTTTAATAAAATGTGGAGCGAAAGTGAAGTAAGTTCTGCTCCTGAAGTGTTAATTGAATTTCGGCATTCTAAGGCTGGAAAAATGATCTATAATTTAACTTCTTTACAGGTTCATGGAGCGAATGATTTGAGATGCAGTATTTATACGCCTGTTGATGGGACTGGTACAGAGGAGAAGATTAAGCAATTGATGAAATAGTTTTGGACAAATAGACAAAGGGACACAGCAATTGTTGTGTCCCTTTGTCTATTAATGGTTTCAATCAATAAGTTGCTTAATCCCCTCTACTACAGGTGTTTCCGAACGTCCAAGCAATTTTTCAAAATCATTGCTTTCTATTTCTAATGTACCTTCACGAATATCCTTTTGAATGGCTACAAGCATTGGAACGATGAAATCTGGTACACCAGCTTGTGCCATGATTTCACCATAAATAGTGTCATCAACCTGTTGAACTGGTACTTCTTTTCCAATCACTGTGCCGACAGCAGCGGCGATTTCTTCTTGGGATAAAAGTTTGCCAGAAAGCTCGTAAACTGTATTCTCGTGTCCTTCTTCAGTAAGGACCACTGCTGCAGCTTCTGCGTAGTCTTGTTGTAAAGCCCAGCCGACTTTTCCGTCTCCTGCAGAGGTAACCCAAGGTGCTCCAGCTTGAACACCTTGAATAGTGGAAAGTTCATTTTCTAGATACCAGTTGTTGCGCAAGAACGAATAAGGGATGCCTGTTTGAAGAATAGCCTTTTCTGTTGCTTTATGAACTTCTGCAAGGAAATTTGTGCTTTCTTGTGCATTTGCAATACTTGTATATGCAATAAACGAAACACCAGCATTTTTAGCAGCTGAAACAGCATTATTGTGTTGACGAATTCTTGTTTCTGTATCGCCATCTGCTGAAATAATTAATAAGCGATCAATTCCTTTAAATGCTGTTTCTAATGTTTCTGGCTGATCGAAATCTCCTTGGCGAACATTTACGCCCTTCGCTTGTAATCCTGCAGCTTTTTCAGGATTGCGAACACTGATTGCAAGCTGATCAGCAGGAACTTTTTTTAATAAAATATCGACTATTTTAGAGCCTAGTTTACCAGTTGCACCTGTTACTAATAGTTTCATTTGAAATTTCCTCCCATTCATTTTCTCATTTCATTATAACCAGAAGCTTCTAACAAGATGTGTTGTTGTATATTCAATATAGGTATATAGTATATTCATAGTTAGAAAAATAAAAGTAGTTATTTTTTTATGACATAGTCACATAAATAGTACCATGGGAAGGAGAGATAAAATGGCACGTTATTTTGTTCAAGGGGAACCATCTTCGAATGAAGAGGAAGGCTTCTGTCCTGTAACTTATACGCAAAATTTAACGGCAGGAAGATGGAAAATTATTATCTTGTGGCAGTTAAGTCAGGGGACCAAACGTTTTAATGAACTGCAAAGGCTTTTACCTGGCATTTCAAAAGGAATTTTAACAAGACAGCTGCGAGAATTGGAAGCCGATCAAATGGTACACCGAGAAGTATATAAAGAGGTGCCGCCTAAGGTGGAGTATTCTTTAACCGAAAAGGGAGTAAGCTTTATTCCCATTCTTGATTTAATGGGAGAGTGGGGCAAGAAGCATTATAAGGATTAAAGAAAAATGGGGACAGTTAATTGTCCCCATTAGCTTTACAATACTTTATTCAAGAAATCTTGCGTACGCTCATTTTGTGGATTTCCGAAGATCTCCTGTGGTGTTCCTTCTTCCACAATATAACCATTATCCATAAAGATAACGCGGTCTGCAACTTCTCTGGCGAAGCCCATTTCATGTGTTACGATAACCATCGTCATTCCTTCTTGTGCCAATTGTTTAATGACATTCAGCACTTCTCCGACCATCTCTGGGTCTAGGGCGCTTGTTGGTTCATCGAATAGCATAATATCAGGGTTCATGGCAAGGGCACGTGCGATTGCTACCCTTTGCTTTTGACCGCCAGATAATTTAGCTGGATTTTCGTTCGCCTTTTCTTTCAATCCAACTCGATCTAAAAGTTCTAATGCTTTTTCTTTCGCTTGCTGTGGTGTTGCTTTCTTTAAATCAACTGGTGCTAGCGTGATATTTTCTAATACCGTTAAGTGTGGGAAAAGATTAAAGTGCTGGAACACCATACCGATATTTTCCCTAATTTTGTTAATATCATTTTTCTTATCCGTTAAGTTATAGTCATTTACAACGACTTCTCCACTTGTTACTTCTTCTAACATATTTAAGCAGCGAAGAAGGGTACTTTTTCCAGATCCAGAAGGACCGATTAAGCAAACAACTTCGCCCTCTGTTACCTGTAAATCAATTGATTTCAATACTTCAAGACTACCATATGATTTTTTCAGATTCGTCACTTTAAGCTTGGCCATTTTTAATCCTTCTTTCTAAAACATTTGATACTTTTGTTAGAATCATAATAACGATAAAGTACATAATGCCGACAATTAGCCACATTTGGAATGATTCTAAGTTTCTTGCAATAATAATTTTTCCACTTTGTGTCAATTCGTTAATACCGATGATGGAAAGAATAGACGTATCTTTTAATGTAATAACAAACTGGTTAATAAATGCTGGAATCATTAATTGAATAGCCTGTGGAAGCACTACTTTTCTCATTGCTTTTCCATAAGGAAGTCCAAGACTGCGTGCAGCTTCCATTTGTCCTTTATCAACCGATTGAATTCCTCCGCGAACAATTTCCGCCATGTAAGCACCAGCGTTTAAGCTTAGGGTGATCAGACCGGCAGCAACAGCTGTAATTCGGAAATCAAGGGCCGCTGGTATTCCAAAGTAAATAAAGAATGCTTGAACAATTAATGGTGTTCCTCGGAAAATATCGATATAAATAACAGCAATTGTGCTTAATACTTTATTTTTGGAAATACGTAATAAACCAAAGAAAATACCGAGTACTGTTGCAATTAAAAGAGAAACGACTGTTAAGATCAACGTCATTTTTAAACCAGATAATAGGCTAGGGAAGCTTTCTTTTAAAAGTCTGAAAAAGCCACTGTCTTTTTCTTCTTCTGAACCAGTTTCTAAGTATTTATCTAATATTTCTTGATATTCACCAGACGCTTTTAAATTCGTTAGTCCTGCGTTAAACATTTCAAGAAGCTCTGTATTTTGTCCTTTTGATACGGCAAATCCATAGGATGCTCCCGCTTCTTT
>NZ_DALZDK010000016.1:46168-105671 GCF_031978665.1 Niallia sp.
AAGCTAATACTGGATAGTCATCAAATACAGCAACGGAATTTCCTGTTCTTACTTCTTCATACATATTAGCAGAATCGTCAAAAGTTACGATTGAAAATCCATATTTATCTTTGATGCCTTCAGCAAAGCTAGCACCTTCTGTTCCTGTTTTAACAGCAACCTTTTGACCTTTTAAATCTTCATAAGAGGAAATGGTCTCATTATCACTATCAACCGCCATAATGATACCTGAATCAAAATAAGGATCAGAGAAATCAAACTTTAATTGTCTTTCTTCTGTGATGCTCATTCCCGCAATAACTGCATCCACTTGTTTAGATTCAAGTGCTTGTACAGCAGCGTTAAATCCAAGTGGCTTCATTTCATATTGGAAACCTTGGTCTTTCGCAATAGCAGCGATTAAGTCCATATCAATTCCAACGAAATCACCATTTACATCCTGAAATTCAAATGGTGCAAATGTAATATCTGTTGCGATCTGATATACTTTCTCCTTTGCTTCTGCTTTTGTTATGGGAGAAATAATACTCAATATAGTTAAGATAACTACAAAGAATAAAATAAATTTAGACATTCTTTTTTGCTTCATTCGTGTAACTCCTTTTCGCTTTTTTCTTGATATTTATAAAGTCCTGGATATCATATGTTAGATTATCTAACAAACACATAGTTAAAATAATACTAAACAATTGTGATATTGTACAGTTAGGAATATAAAGTGAATTTTTACCATTTTATCTTAAAGCAGTGGATTACAGATTGGAAAATGTGTTATACTTCAGGTACTTATAACGAAAGGGATGATGGGTGAACGATGAAGAACTAATCTTATTTTTTAAAAATTTGAATGAAATAAATTTCAAATTAAACAAAAATAGGATTAGTCTGCCCATTTCCATAAAACGCTTTTCAGTGTGTATCTCTAATGGTATGCACACAATTATTGGTCGATATGCACAGTTTTTTTGTATAGGATCAAGATGAACGAATGAGCAAATAATTAGGTATGGCTAATCCTTCCAAGAATAATTGGGAGGATTTTTTTTCTCCCTTCTCAGAAAGGGTTTGGTACAATGACAGAACTTTTAAAATTGGTGAATATCGGTTATGAAGTGTTGGATGTAACTATTTTCGAAAAAATAAATGCAAGTGTACAGCAGGGAGAGATTATTGGGATTATTGGCAAAAATGGTGCTGGAAAATCGACTTTATTGCAGTTGATAAACCAAGACATAGCTCCTATAGAAGGACATTTGAAGTGGATAAAGGAAAATCTGGCAATTAGAATGGTCGAACAAGAAATGGAAAACCATGACCTTATGGAAGAGAATTCTACCGAAATGAAGCTGCTGGAAAAATGGCAGGTGCCAACAAATGATTTTCAAAAAATGAGCGGTGGGGAAAAGTTAAAAGCAAGGCTTGCCAGAGGCTTTGCTATTGAAGCTGATTTACTGTTATTAGATGAACCAACCAATCATTTAGATGAGAACAGTATGGAACTACTTCAAGAGCAAATCAAAAAATATAAAGGCACAATTATCCTTGTTTCCCATGACCGTTATTTTCTAGATGCTGTTTCTACAAAGATTTGGTCTATTGAAAGTAAGAAGCTTATCGAGCATAAAGGGAACTACTCCAGTTATATGGAAGCGCGCGAACAGAAAAGATTAACCCAGCAGAGAGAATATGACAAACAACAAAAGAAGATTAAACAAGTCGAAGGGCAAATGAAAGAGATTACCTCTTGGTCGCAAAAGGCACATGCACAATCAACGAAACAAGAGTTTCCAAAAGAATATTATCGTGCAAAAGCGAAACGAATGGATGCCCAAGTGAAATCGAAGCAAAAACGATTGGAAAAAGAGCTGGAAAAAAACAAAGTAGAGCGTTTAGAAGAAGAGTATACGGTGTCTTTTTCGATTGAAGCGAATAAAAAGAAAGGAAAACGCTTCTTGGAGATCAAGGATTTATCAAAAGCATTTGGCTCTCGCGTTTTGTTTGAAAAGGGGAACGTCACGATTCAACATGGCGAGAAGATTGCCATTATTGGTCCAAATGGAAGTGGGAAGACAACCTTATTAAATATTATTTTAGGAAAAGAAAAGGCAGATGGAGATGTCTGGATTTCTCCATCTGCCAATATTGGGTATTTAACACAGGAAGTATTTGATCTTCCTTTAGAGGAAACACCAGCACAGTTGTTTTTTAAAGAGACGTTTGAAGAAAGAGGAAAAGTACAAACGTTAATGAAGCATTTAGGGTTTATGGCATCGCAATGGAAGGAACCGATAAAAAAGATGAGTATGGGAGAACGGGTAAAGTGTAAGTTAATGGCTTATATTTTGGAAGAAAAAGATGTGCTCATTCTAGATGAACCAACGAATCATCTTGATTTACCGTCCCGTGAACAATTGGAAGAAACGTTATCGCGCTATAATGGAACGCTCCTCGTCGTTTCCCATGACCGCTATTTCTTAGAGAAAATAATTACTAGTAAAATAGCCATAGTTGAAAGAACGATTCAAAGACAATGGACGGAATCTGGAGAACAGAAAAGAGATAATAAAGAAGAGCTCCGTTTAAAACTCGAAACAGAAAGACAAGAAGTCCTTGGAAAATTAAGCTTTATGACACCAAAGGATAAAGAATACGCAGAATTAGATAGAAAGTTTTTGAAATTGACCAAGCAAATTAAGGAGCTGAAGTAATGGTGAAGTGGGATTGGGGGACAGGTTCCTTGTCCCACTTTTTGATTGGTTGTAGGGGTTTGGCTCATATATAAGATGGTTTGGACAATAAAACGAAAATTTGGATCATATATGAGATGGTTTGGACAATAAAACAAAATTTTGGATCATATCCGGGTTCATAGGAATTCAATTTGTTAAAAAATGAATAACCCCAGCTATCGCCAACGAGACAATACCAATCAAACCAGTCGCCATAGAAATTTTTGTATTTAAGACACGATCTTCTTTCGTTTCTGTAATATGAGTATTTCTATGTTGCCGTCCATCTGGCCAGGCCCCAATCATTGTCACTGCGATGAAAATAGCGATGATGCCAACTACTAGAAAAAAAGTAAGCATGTTTTTTCCTCCATTCATTCATATTTGTTCCAAATATACGTTTCATTCTACCTTAAAGTTACAGAAATATATGATTATTTGTGCTTTAATAAGAAGAAAGAGGAGGAATGTGCATGAGAATACCTGATAAGCTACAAAAAGGCGATGAAATTCGAGTAATAGCACCTAGTCGAAGTGCGACAATTTTATCCGAAGAGGGAATGGAACAAGCAAAGAAAAGATTAGAAGACCTTGGTTTTGTTGTTACGTTCGGAAAGCATATTTTTGAATCGGATTTGCAGTTTTCCTCGACGATTGAACATAGGGTGGAAGACATTCATGATGCCTTTCGTGATAAAAAGGTGAAAGGAATATTAACTGTAATTGGTGGATTTAACAGCAATGAATTATTGCCATATTTAGATTATGACTTAATAAAAGACAATCCGAAGATCCTTTGTGGGTATAGTGATATTACTGCTTTAGCAGCAGCAATCACAACGAAGGCTGATTTTATTACATATTCTGGTCCCCATTTTTCCAGTTTTCAAATGGAAAAGCTACAAGAATACCAAACGGAATACTTTCAAAAATGCTTGATGGAATCAAAGAAATTCATCATAGAGCCTTCTGATGTATGGACAGATGATGCGTGGTATTTGGATCAAGAAAATCGCCAATTTGAACTAGGAGGATGGAAGGTATTCCAAGAGGGATATGCAAAAGGGCAATTGTTTGGTGGGAATCTGTGTACCTTAAATTTACTACAGGGAACAGAATACATGCCAAATCTGAAAGACAGCATCTTGTTTGTAGAAGATGATGAATTAACTATTCCTGAAACGTTCGCAAGAGATTTAACTTCTTTACTGCAGACGGCGGGCTCCATCCGAGCATTAGTGGTTGGTAGATTTCAACGAGCTTCTAAAATGTCAGAGGAGCAGCTATTATTTATTCTAGATAAACATCCTATTTTGAAACAAATCCCAGTCCTATATGATGTTGATTTTGGGCATATCCAGCCATTTTTTACTTTTCCAATTGGTGGAGAAGTAGAGATTGATACGAAGAAGCATGGAATAAAGATGACTTCTTTTTAAAAGGTGCAGAGGAGGAATCACCTTGGAGCTTAAAGAAAAAATAAAAAATTTGCCAGCGTCTCCAGGAGTGTATTTAATGAAGGACTCCTCTGGACAAATCATTTATGTCGGCAAATCAAAAAGGTTAAAAAATAGAGTTTCTTCTTATTTCCAGCATTCGAAAAATCGTGTTGGCAAAGTAGAGAAGCTTGTAAACCATATAAAGGATTTTGATTATCTCCTCACTGATACGGAATTTGAGGCATTGATGCTGGAGTGTAAATTAATAAAGGAAATTCAGCCGATGTACAATAGGATGATGAAGGCAACAAAAGCATATAACTATATCGTTTTTCGATGGAAGAAGGGAATCTACCATATGGAGATTGCCAATGAGATTGATAGGGACGACATTCATTATTACTTTGGTCCCTTCATTAGTAAAGGAACAGTAGAGAATGCGTTAAAAGGAATACAGGCATTTTATAAGATGGATTGTTCGCAGTCGATACCAAATAATAGTCCATGCTTAAATTATTCAATCGGAAAGTGTATGGGTATCTGCTTTGATCCAGTAGCCACAGAGACGTATCAACAAATTGTTCATCGTCTCCTTTCTTTATTTAAAAAAAGTGATTATAGAATAATAGAAGAAATGTCTGCAAAAATGATAGAAGCTTCCAGTAATTTTGAGTTTGAAAGGGCAGCAGAAATAAGAGATACCGTTGCGAAAATAAATGCGATTTTACAAACAGAAACAGTCGTAAATTTTATGAAAGAAAATCATCCAATCCTTGCAGTAGAATACTTAGATGACTACCGCATAAAACTGTTTTTTATTAGACGGAATGAAATTTTGTACCGGCAAATATATGAAGTGAATCATTTAAATATTCTAGAGGTGAAGAGGGAGATAAGCATATCCCTTACTGGGACCAATCCACAAATCGGTACTTTGGAAAAAGGGGAAATAGATGAAGCTTTTATTATTTATAAATATTTAAACAGCGACACTTGTAAGTATGAGGTTATTTCGGATGAGTGGTTAGGAAGTACGGAAAGTACTCTTTTTGAAATGGCTTTTGAAAGATTACTGATGTTATGAAGGGAAATAATCTCCAAGCAAGATATCCCAAATCAAAGGAGAAAATAAACATGCTGACAAAAGAACAAATTGCAGAAATAAAAGAGCTTAAGGATATTTGTGAGAAAGTGGAAGGCTATGAATTAAAGCTTAACTTCGATATGCTAGAAAACCGAAACGAGGAAAATAAAGAGGACTTTTTTCATTATGAAGACGGCAAGCTAGTTGGATTCTTAGGGAGCTATTATTTTGGAAGAAAAGTAGAGCTTTGTGGAATGGTACATCCAGATTATCGCAGAAAAGGGATATTTGCGAATTTATTGGAGGCTGGGATAGAAGAGTCAAGAAAGAGAAAGGCGAAGAGCGTTTTACTAAATGCCCCCGCTTCGTCACAAAGTGCAAAAGATTTTTTGAAAAATATCCCTTGTACATACGCTTTTTCAGAGCACCAAATGAAATGGCATAAGACAGAGTTAATGGAGGATACATCGATTTCTTTAAGAACATATGATTATGCTAAAGACAAAGAAGTAGAAATTCAGCTTGATGTCCTTGGATTTGGCATGGAGGAAGAGGATGCCCGTGCATATGTAGAGACAATAAAGGAACAGGATGCTCAACAACGCATGATTATTGAGGTAGATGGAAAAGTAGCTGGGAAAATCAGAGTTTCTGAAATGGATGGAGAAGCATGGATTTATGGCTTCGTTGTATTTCCAGAGCTTCGCGGGAAAGGAATTGGAAGAAGGGCATTATCGAAAGTGGTCAAAAGGGAACAGGAAAAAGGCTTTCTGGTTTTTTTAGATGTAGAAGCAAAAAATGCACGGGCTCTTAAGCTTTATGAGTCTTGTGGATTTAAAAGCTATCAATCCCAGGACTATTACGAAATATAAGTAACTTTTTGAAAGGAGGTATCCAAACTTAGAAACTGGTATACCTCCACTAATCTTTAGGTTAAAGGGAGTGTTGTAATACAAGTATTATCGTCTTTGAAAGTTGCGAATTCTGTTGTAGCCGTTTTGCCATTATAGGAGATGGTAATTTGATAATCCTTATTGCGAGGAAGCCATAAATCGATAAAACCATTTGACTGCGATGTTAATGGTTCATCCACATAAACATTTCCATCTCGATCTTCAATATATACAGTAAATTCCTTATTAGCCAATTCTCCACGACAACTAGCTAGATTATGGATAGCACATGGATGTGTATCTACTAAGTAGGGAGCAACCGATACGAAAAATTCATCTTGCGGCAATTGGTAAATAAACTCCTCCTTTTCAAGCGTACTTACGATTAGTGTATCGGAGCTAATCGATGCAGCAGCTGCTGATTTCTTGCCGGAACTAAAATCTTGGACGAGTTGCTTTACATCCTCGCTGTCCATTTTTTCATATTGATTATTTTGATTGATTAACAAAATGACGGTCACAGCAAATACTATCGTAATAACTATCGGTATGATTAGTTTCGTTTTCTTCATCTTAATCGCGTTCTTCCTTTCTAGTAACTGCTTTTTTTATTAAGATATCAAAATAAATCGAGAAATCATGAGAGAAAAATGGAGATTTTGTGAATTTTTCCGATTGAACAGAATGCCGTTCATGCTAGTTATGTAAAAAAATGTGAAAAAAGTCCTTTCTATCACTTGTGTATCTACCTATTTTCCTATAAAATTTGTAATAGAAACAAGAAAAAGGAAATTTTGATAGTATAATATTCGTTATTTCAATATAATAAAACGCTGTTTTCTAAAAGGAATGTTGTTTTTTCTATCGAAAAAAACAATTAGTTGGAAAAATGGAGCAGCTGGAATACACGTAGACGCCACGGGGATTAGCGAGACAGCTGAGACCCTGCAGGCCAAAGGCAGACCGCGGCTTTAGCGCGAGTCCCACGGAAAGCGAAGTGTATTCCGGCTGTGGGTATAGCAATAAATTTTACGAAAACAGCTAATAAAATGATAAAGGCAAATTCATCGAAAGGTGAAGACGCAAAGCTATAGGGACTAAGATCTTGGAGATTAAGTCAGCCAGTTACCGATTTATCTTTATAAATGGAAGGCTAATCGGTAGAAGATTAGCTTTTTTCTGTTATTTGGATAGTTGTAATATGCAGATGATAGTCTCACTAATTATAAGGTGAGGATGAAGATGGGGATATTCTACTTTTTCAGTGGTATAGTGGTTGGTATTTGCTTTTGGAAAATAAACGATAAGCGTAAATATAATAACTGGAAAGCGAAAATAGAAAAGGAAGATATTATGTTTCGCTTAGTAGAAAGCTCAAAGGATATTGTATACAGATATGAAGTAAAACCGCAAATGAGACATTCGTATATAAGTCCATCTGCGGATCACATTTTAGGAGATGGCATGGTCAAGGAAATCTATCGAAATCCGCATGTTCCTTTAGAGATTATCCATCCAGAAGATTATGATATTATGTTTAAAAAAATTACCGGACAAATTGATTACAGCAAACCTTTGATTCAACGAATGAGATGTTTAGACGGTACTTATAAATGGTTTGAGGAATATGCTACTCCTATATATGAACAAGGGGAGGTAGTAGCGATTCATGGAATTATTCGCAATATTGACGAGAAAGTAAGACTACGGCAGAATTTAGAATATCAACTGATTCATGATGCGCTGACAGAAGTGCATAATCGCTTTTACTTTGAACAAAAGATGGATGAATTTGATACAAAAGTAGATGAAGCAATCGCCATTATTTTATGCGACTTAGACGAACTAAAGCAGGTAAACGATAAATATGGACATAAACAAGGTGATGATCTAATCAAAGAAGCTGGAAAATTATTAAACGCTTTTTCTTCTCCATATCTTACAGTTTCTAGAATAGGCGGAGATGAGTTTGTATTATTAATCCAAGGAATGAACAAGGAAGAAATAGAAGAGTTATATAAAAGAATGTCCAGTGAATTAAGCGGCAATGAACAAAGTGAGAAGGATATGGCTGTGAAAATGTCCATTGGCTACGCTTTTGTTCCAAGCTCTCTTGGGAAAATGACCGCTTTATTTAAAGAAGCAGATGATAATATGTATCAAAATAAAATGAAGAAGAAGAAAAATACCATGCCTTATGGAAATAGAGTGCTTGCGAAGTAACTTTTTGAGGTAAGTCTTATATTGATAGGTAAAAACAGCTTTCATTACTTGAATGAAGGCTGTTTTTTTGATGATAATAGGAAAATGTTGTTCCTAAGAAGAAGCTCTACTTTTTGAGGTGCCCCAAAATCCTTTAGTATCATAAAAAACAAAATAGATTTTCTCCCCACCCCATATTAAAAAAATACAGAAGATATTAAAAGAGTACTATTGTTAACGCTTACAAATGGATGGTTATTCCCATACAATTTTAACTGTAAAGAAAAGAAAGAACCAAATTCAAAGGGGGAAAAATCAATGAAAAGATGGAAGTCCATATCCTTATTACTTGTAGTAATGCTAGTTGCGGCTCTTATGGGAGCTTGTAGCAACAGCACAGGTGGAAGTAGCAAGAAAATCAGTGTGGGAATTGTCTTGCCAACTAAAGATGAGCCACGTTGGGTACAGGATGAGCAGCGCTTTAAAGATGCGTTAAAAGACTCTGAATACACGACTGAAATTTTATTCAGCCAAGGTTCTTCTGCGAAAGAAAAAGAAAATGTGGAAACGTTAATTAATAAAGGGATTGAAGTACTTATTATTACTCCACAAGATGGAGCAGCAGCAGCGGCGGCTGTGGAGGCTGCTAAAAAAGATGGCATTAAAGTTATCTCTTATGACCGTCTGATTACTGACACAGATGCAGTCGACTACTACGTTACTTTTGACAGCGTGGCTGTTGGTGCTGCACAAGGGCAGTATTTGATTGATCATTCAGAAGGAAAGGACGTACCTTTGTATCTATATGCAGGAGCTGCTTCGGATAACAACGCCTTTTTATTCTTTGAGGGCGCATGGAGCGTACTTCAACCGAAAATTGCTGATGGAACATTCAAAATTGCTAACTCAGGAGAGGCAGAAAAGTTAAAAGATAAGCAAGAGCTTAGCCGTGATGAAATGAGTAAAATCTTAGGGCAGGTGACAACAAACTGGGATCCAAACGAAGCGAAAAATAAAGCGCAAACGCATTTAACAGCTGTAGGCACAGATATGAAGGGGGATGTTGCAGTCTTAGCACCTAACGATGGTACAGCCCGTGCAATTGCAGACGTATTTGCCTCTGATGGGGATATTTCGAGTTATCTTGTGACAGGTCAAGATGCAGAAAAAGCATCTATTCAATATGTGATTGATGGAAAGCAATCCATGACAGTATTTAAAGATGTTCGTACATTAGTAACGGATGCAATGGGGATTGCTGTCGATATCTTAGATGGAAAATCACCAGAAACTACAGGCTCTTATGATAATGGAGCGATTGAAGTAAGCGCGAAGCAAACAAATGTCATTGTTGTAGATAAAGATAATGTGCAAAAAGAATTAATTGACTCAGGCTATTACGAAGCAAGTGAATTTACAGGCTTAAAGTAATTTTATAGAAGAGGTTTCCCAAAAAAAGAGCTCGACCTCAATTGGCTATATCGATTGCTTCTGGCTTTAAATATACCAAGCGAGGTTGACCTTTCATCCATTCCCTTGTCAGCTTTTAAAGGAGGAAGAAAATGAGTGAATATATTCTCGAAATGAATGGGATTACAAAAGAATTTACAGGAGTAAAGGCATTAAGCGATGTGAATTTCAAAGTGAGTAAAGGAGAGATTCATTGTTTAATAGGGGAAAATGGAGCTGGTAAATCGACTTTAATGAAAGTATTAAGTGGAGTACACCCATATGGAACCTACGATGGCGATATTGTATTAGAAGAGGAGATTCAGCAGTTCCATAAAATTAGTGACAGTGTAAAAGTAGGTATTGTTATTATTTACCAGGAACTTGCTTTATTTCCCGACTTAACGGTGTATGAAAATATTTTTGCTGGAAATGAAGTGAAGCAAGGTGGAATGATCAATTGGAACCAAACGATTGTTGAATCGAAGAAATTATTAGAAAAAGTAAAGCTAGATGTTGCTCCAGATACACTTGTAAAGGATTTAAGTGTCGGAAAAAGGCAACTCATTGAAATTGCCAAGGCATTAAGTAAAGATGTAAAGCTGCTTATCCTAGATGAACCGACCGCTGCATTAAATGAAGATGACAGTGAAAATCTGCTCCAATTATTAAAGGAACTAAAAAAGCAAGGAATTACTTGTATTATGATTTCCCACAAGCTAAAGGAAGTTATCTCGATTGCAGATAAAGCAACTGTTCTTCGGGATGGGAAAACAATTTGTACCTTAGATGCTGTAAAAGGGGAAGTAACAGAAAATATTATTATTAAGAATATGGTTGGTAGAGAAATAGAAGATATTTATCCAAAACGAGATCAGAAAGAAAAAGGAAAAACTGTTTTAGAGCTAAAAAATTGGAGTGCCTTTGATCCTCAATTAGGGAGAGAAGTGGTAAAGAATATTAACATCCATGTAAAAAAAGGTGAAATCGTTGGAATTGCGGGATTGATGGGGTCAGGTCGAACAGAACTTGCATTAAGTATTTTTGGAAATGCCAAATCGTATAAAATTCAGGGTGAAATGCTCTTGAACGGGAAACGGCAAAAGCTTAAACATACAAGCGATGCCATTCAGGCAGGAATAGCGTATGTAACGGAAGATCGTAAAGGAGATGGATTATTCTTGCTGCAAGATATTAAGAGTAATATCTCTGCTGCTAATTTGAAAGAAATTGCGCAAAAAGGAGTCATTAATGAAAACGAGGAAATTAAGGTCGCTGACTCCTATAAAAAGTCGCTTCATATAAAAGCTTCATCGCTTGAACAGCTCGCAGGTAATTTAAGTGGAGGGAATCAGCAGAAGGTCTCACTTGGAAAATGGCTATTTGTTGCCCCAAAGCTATTAATCTTAGATGAACCAACCCGAGGCATTGATGTTGGTGCTAAATTTGAAATTTATACTGTTATGAATAAGTTAATTGAAGAAGGGTTAAGCATCATCATGATTTCTTCTGAGCTAGGAGAGGTGCTTGGCATGAGTGATAGAGTATATGTCATGGCGCAAACAGAATTAAAAGGTGAATTGAATATAAAAGAGGCTAATCAAGAAAACATTATGCAACTGGCAACACAATAGGGAGGGTGGAATGAATATGTACCAAGAAGCAAAAACACTTATTCGAGCCAATATTCGTGATTATGGAATGTATATCGCTTTGTTTGTTATTATTCTTACTTTTACGATTATGACAGACGGATTATTTATTTCTTCGCGTAATATAAGTAATTTACTAGATTCAGCAGGATATATAGCAGTGCTTGCAGTTGCGATGACATTGATTATTGTTATTCGTCATATTGATTTATCTGTTGGATATGTTGCTGGATTTCTTGGGGCGATTGCTGCAATCCTACTGACACAGGCAGGGGTTTCCGTGTATATTACCATCCCTATCATTCTCATACTTGGGATTGTGGTAGGGTTATTTAACGGGCTGTTAGTAGCACAAGTAGGAATACCATCCTTTGTGGCTACCTTAGCAGGTATGCTGATTTTTCGCGGTGCTTTATTGCAAGTAACGGAAAAAACGGGAACCATTATCATTCAAAATGATACATTTAATGCGATTGGAAATGGATATATACCATCTATTCTTGAAGTAAATGGACTTCATTTCTTATCTTTATTGGTGGGATTAGTAGGAATTCTTATCTATATTTATAGTGAAATAACAAATAGACGCAACAAATTAAAATATCAATTTGAAGTGCTGTCTAAACCAATGTTTATTTTAAAATTAGCATTTGTTTCTGTAATCATTGCCTATATTACATGGATTCTTGCTGGGTATAACGGATTTTCTTGGACTGTTATTATCATGCTTGCAGTTGTTTTTTTGTATCATTTCTTGACTACGAAAACAGTACTTGGAAGACATATTTATGCAGTTGGAAGTAATCCAGAAGCTGCTCACCTTAGTGGGATTAATGTGAAAAAGATTACCTATATTGTTTTTGGATCCATGGGAATGATGGCAGCATTATCTGGTATTTTATTTACGGCTCGTCTCCAATCTGCTACAACAACAGCTGGTACTCTATTCGAGTTAGATGCAATTGCAGCTGCTTATGTAGGAGGAGTTTCAGCTGCCGGAGGAGTTGGAAAAGTAACAGGTGCTATTATTGGTGCAATTGTTATGGCATCTCTTTCAAGTGGAATGAATTTACTAGGAGTTGGCATCTCTTATCAATATATGATTAGAGGGGGAGTTTTAGCAGGCGCGGTTATTTTTGATGTTATGACGCGAAAGTCAAAATAAACTAGGAGGAGAGACTGCTGTCTCTCCTATTTCTACCTTTTTACCAGACAAGCTGCTGCCTCGTTTTTCTTCCATTCCATGTTGCTGTAATTTTCCTAAATAAATGACATTTCTTTTCCAGTGAACAAGTATTGTACTATTTTCAAAGGATGCTATGATGAGTTTGTAGGATACATTTTAATGGAAGGAGATTGGTCTTTTGCGAAAAACGATTATGGTTATATTTTTAACGGTCATTTTTATTCTTTGTTATTTTACATTTGATTCGGCAAGAAATGTTTTTCGTGCGGATTGGCAATTTCCCTCTGATATGGTTAACAATCAAGATCAGCAACGTCTTGTTTTAATCACACAAGAAAGAGATACCCCCTTTTGGGATAAAGTAGCACAAGGGGCGAAAAAACAAGCAGAATTAGAAGATGTTAGTCTTGAAGTATGGGGGAGCTATGGAAATAATCAGGAAGATTTTCTGAAAAACATCGAAATAGCGATTCAATCGAAAGTAGATGGAATTATCGTTCAAGGATTGGATACAGATGAGTTTAAGAATTTGACTAAAATAAAAGCCTCTTTTTATGGAATTCCCATTATTACTGTTGCAAATGATGTTCCGATAGCTGACAGTTTGCGAAGAACTTATGTAGGATCAGATCAATTTTTCGCTGGAAAAATGATTGCGGAGCAACTAGTAAGTGATATGGGAAAAAAGGGAAAGGTTGTTCTCATGCTTGACTCCCAGGAGGAATATTTTCAAAAACAGCGATTAAATGGTATAGAGGAGATACTTAAACAATATAAAGATATTAACGTTGTCTATGCAAAAACGATTGACACAACGAAAGAGCAGGTAGTCCTAGCAACACAAGATATTTTAAATAAGGAGCCTGATACGAATGCATTCATCGCTATTAATGCAAATGTTTTAGGAACTTTGGTTAAAGAAATAAGTAAGCGTTATCAAATCACCCCATATTATTTATATTCCTTTGATG
Source organism: Niallia sp. (assembly GCF_031978665.1). Lineage (NCBI taxonomy): Bacteria > Bacillati > Bacillota > Bacilli > Caryophanales > Bacillaceae > Niallia > Niallia sp. Next base: position 59,774 of record NZ_DALZDK010000016.1, read on the forward strand.
ATGGACCTGAATCTATCTCGCTATTAGAGGCAGGGACCTTGGATGCCATGGTGGAACAATCTCCGGAAACAATGGGAGAAAAGAGTGTCCAACTAATGCTGGAATGGCTGAATGGTGAAAAAGTCCCGTTAGATAAAAATGGCTATCTAACAGATGTAAAGATACAGAAAGCGGAAACTACATATGAATAGTATTCAAAAAAAAATTCTACTGCTCACAACAATTGTCTTGATTATCATGTCCATCATTTGGATAGCACTTACTTATTACAATCACAAAACACAACAGCAATATAATGAGATTTTGCAACGTTATTTAAAGCTTAACGAAGTCACTTCTAGTAGCCAGAATGTAATCACTGATTTAAATAACTACATGATAAATCCATCTGACGTGAATATGTCGAAGCTTAATCAAAGCAAGAAAAGAATGGAAGAAGCAAAACAAGGGGTCGTTACGCTAAGAAACGTAGAAAATGATTTTACCTTAACAAACTATGTTCATTTAATTGATAGTTTTATCGAAACAACCAATCGGCTCCTGCTATTTTTATCAGAAAACGACAGTGAATCGGCTGCCCAGGAGTTCTCTGAAGTTACGAGCATATCAACATATATTTCAGAGATGTCCTTATCCTTAGTTGATACAGAGCTTAAAACCTATGATCGTTTTTATCGAGGCATTATAAAGCAGTCAGGTGAAGTGATGAAACTTGGAATCTTCCTTTTATTATTAATCATGTGCGTCTTATTTTTGGTAACATACTGGTTTTCATTAACTATAACTAGACCGATATTTAAGCTAACGCAGGCAGCGAATGAATTGTCTAAAGGCCGATTTGATTTGCAGGTAAAAGTAGAGACAAAGGATGAGATTGCTTTTCTAGCAAGAACCTTCGATAGAATGAGAAAGAACATTAATGTGCTAATTTCAGAAATAAAACATAAAGCACAGCTAGAACATGAATTACAGCAGAGCAAAATATTGCTGCAAGAAAGCCAGTTTAAAAGTCTACAGAGTCAAATCAGTCCCCATTTTCTCTTTAATACCTTAAATACGATATCAAAAAAGGCTTATTTAGAAGGTTCAGAAGAAACAAGTGATTTATTAGTTAGTGTGGCAGGAATTCTTAGATACAATTTAAAGCAATTAGATCGGTCGGTGACGCTCCGAGAGGAAATAATGGTTTTAAGGCAATATATGGATATACAAAAAGCAAGATTTACAGACAGATTGCGTTTTTTTATGGAGATAGATGAATGCTGTCTAGATTGGAAAATTCCGTCGTTAACATTACAGCCAATTATTGAAAATGCAGTTATTCATGCAGTGGAACCAAATGAGGATGGCGGAACGATTTGGGCCCGAGTAATAGATGAGAAGGATAGAGTCCTAATCGAAATCGAAGACGATGGGATTGGAATACCAAAGGATAAAATACAACAATTGCTTACAGAAGATTTACAGCCTCTTGAAAAGGAATCAAAAGGCATTGGAATAGGGTTTAGCAATGTAGTAAAAAGACTACGACTTTTTTTTGGAAATGAAGATGTCCTAATGATTAAGAGTGAGATTGGCTCGGGAACTAAGGTGATTATTCAAATAAAAAAATAGGGTGTGGGATGATGATAAAACTCCTCATTGTAGATGACGAACAATTAGAGAGAGAAGGAATGGAGGCAATTATAAAAAAAGGTTTTCCTGATACAAAGATAATGCAAGCAAAAAATGGAAAAATGGCAATTGAATTAGCAGAAACATTTCGACCTGATTTAATTTTAATGGATATTAAAATGCCAGGTCTCAATGGCTTAGAAGCGATTGAAAGGATTACTGCAAGCAATTCTATGATTCGATTTATTATGGTAACTGCTTTTGATACGTTTGAATATATGCGTCAAGCGATTAAGCTAGGTGTGAAGGATTATATTCTTAAACCGAGTCGAGCAAGTGAAATAATCACAACGGTTGGCAAGGTTTTTCAGCAGATTAAAGAGGAACATAGAGTATCTATTGTCAGAAAGTATCAAGAAGAAGCTTTTTTGAAAGCGTTATCTCTGGTGGAAACAGATGTCGTGACACAATTATTATTTGATCATGTCCACGAAGTACATGTGGATATGCTTGTTGAAATGTTAGAGACGCCATCTACACAGGAAATGTTTGTCATGCTAGTACTAATGCCAACGGGGGCAGAGTCCCTCTATTCGATTATAAAAGAGAAAATTAGAGAAACGAAAAGCTGCTGGATAGGTGCCCTTTATGGCAGCCATCTTCCTATTATTGTGTTTAGAGACGACAAGGTATCTTATCGTTCACAGGCAACTGTTCTAGCCCACCAAGTACGATCCATTGTTAAAGGTACGAAGAATGCAGATTGTTTTATTGGAATCGGAAATGTTTCCTCTTCCTTAGAGAAGGTACGCCAATCATACCATGAGGCCCTTTTTGCGACAATGGATCTTTCCTTAACGGTAAAATATCGTTTTTATTCAGATGAAACTCCGCTTTCAAATGATTCCTTGAGTGGAAGGCTAACAGAACATCGGAAAAAGGAATTTGCAGACCAAATTCGAATGGGACAGTGGGAGAATATACGAAAATATATTTTATATGTTTTGCAGCACTATGAAAAAGAAGAGGCAGATGTGTTGCATACTCAGCAACGAATATTAGAAATTCTCTGGATTGTATCGCGTGTGATGGAAGAGATGGGAATAGAGACATATACACCTTTATATGAATATAAGCCCGTAAATTATCGGGAATTACAAGTAGAAACAACGAGATTGCTTGATGAAATGGTTCATTCTTTTAGACAAAGAACAGATCGATTGGAAGCAGATACGATTCATCAGTTGAAGCAATATATCCTTGCCCATTCCCAAGAGGATATATCTTTAGATTCATTGGCTAGGAAAGTCGGTCTTAGTCCCATTTATATAAGCAAAATTTTTAAAGAAAAGCAAGGCGTTAACTATATTGATTTCTTAACGGAATGTCGAATTGAAAAGGCAAAGGAATTAATAAGAGATACGGATAAAAGCATAAAAGAAATTACCTTTGAAGTCGGCTACCATGATCCGAACTATTTTAGCAAAGTCTTTAAAAAGCTGTGCAATATGTCACCTAAGGAATATCGGAAGTTATTTTTAGTGAATAAAACATCCTAGTTCCTGTATAAAGAATAGAGGAAAACATCGAATAATTATGGGAGAGAGATAGATGAAAGGAATTGGAAAACAATCATTGTTAATTCTTATGTTAATATGCTTGGCAGGTATCTTTTCTGGCTGTTATAAGGAACAAGGAATAGAAGACAGTCAATCTCTATCCAAGCCTTCATCCAAAACAACAAAAACGGAAGAAGGGAACAAAAAGCTTAAAATAGGATTTTCGATGGATACTTTGAAAGAAGATAGATGGAGAAGAGACAGAGATTTATTTAGAGAAGCCGTAGAAGAATTAGGTGCAGAAGTAGAAAGTGTTGCAGCGAATGGAGATGATGCTTTGCAAATTCTGCAGGCAGAAACGTTAATAAGCAAGGGGGTCGACTTATTAGTAGTAGTCCCACATAATGCAGAAGCAATGGCAGCAATTGTCAAAAAAGCTCATTCTTCTGGAATAAAGGTTCTCTCGTATGATCGATTAATAAAAAATGCCGAAGTCGATTTATATATTTCCTTTGATAATGAAATGGTTGGAATATTGCAGGCGGAAGCAATTACTGAAATAGTGCCAAAAGGGAAGTATGTATACATTGGTGGAGCAGATACGGATAATAATGCTCACCTTATTAAAAGAGGAGTCTTTAAAGTTTTAAAACCTTTTATAGATAGAGGAGATATTACCATAGTGTATGATCAATGGTCAAAAAACTGGGATCCAGAATATGCATACAGCAATATGGAAGAGGCTTTAAAAGCAAATGACAATAAAATAGATGCTGTTATCGCTGCAAACGATGCAACAGCTGGAAGTGCCATTAAAGCCATGAAAAAACATGGACTAGATGGAAAAATTCCTGTTGCTGGACAAGATGGCGATCTTCCGGCAACGCAACGGATAGTCCAAGGCACTCAAACTATGACTGTATATAAGCCAATTAAAGCTTTGGCAGAAGAAGTAGCGCAAATTGCTGTTCAGATGGCAAATGGAGAAAGGATTCCAGTTGAAAATAAAGTAAATAATGGCAAAGTAGAAGTTCCGACTATCTTGCTTTCTCCTGTTGCTGTAACAAAAGAAAATATGGACGAAACAATCATAAAAGATGATTTTCATTCAAAGGAAGAAGTTTATAAAAAGTAACCTATTTCTCTCCTCTAAAGAGTGAATGCATGTTCCATTTGTTTAAAAGGGTATAATAGAAATATCCATAATAACGATTAGAAGGGAGCTAATATGAGTAATAGTGAAATGAAAATAAATGCTGGCTGGAATTTTGATAATAGCTATACCCGTCTTCCCGCTGTTTTTTATTCAAAGATGACATTGAACCCTGTCAACTCGCCAAGTCTAATCAAGCTAAATCATGAGTTGGCAAAATCATTAGGATTGAATAGTGAACAATTGCAACGTCCAGAGGTGATACAAGAATTAAGCGGGAATAAGATTCCGGAAGGCGGATTTCCTCTTGCTCAAGCTTACGTAGGTCACCAATTTGGTCACCCAACGATGCTTGGTGATGGAAGGGCAATGCTTATCGGGGAGCAGATTACGCCATCAGGGCATAGATTTGATATCCAATTAAAAGGGTCTGGTCGCACTCAATATTCTCGAGGTGGGGATGGGAGAGCCGCTCTTAAGCCGATGTTAAGAGAATATATAATAAGTGAAGCAATGTATGGGCTTGGCATACCAACAACTAGAAGTCTCGCGGTCGTGGCAACTGGAGAAAAGATTGTTCGTGAAGCAGAGTTGCCAGGGGCCATTTTAACAAGAGTTGCAGCAAGCCATCTCCGAGTTGGTACCTTTCAATATGCAGCTTCCCTAGATTCGAAAAAGGATCTTAAAGCTCTTGCGGATTATGCAATTGATCGTCATTTCCCTATGATCGAGAAAGAAGGGAATCCCTATTTAGCTATGTTTAAAGAAGTGATTAAACGCCAAGCAGCCTTAATCGCCAAATGGCAGTTGGTTGGTTTTATCCATGGCGTAATGAATACAGATAATATGACAATCAGCGGGGAAACGATTGACTACGGTCCATGTGCTTTTATGGATAGCTTTCATTTAGATACGGTTTTTAGCTCCATCGATGTCCAAGGTCGGTATGCATATGGAAATCAACCAAAAATTGGAGGCTGGAATCTGGCCAGATTTGCGGAGGCATTGCTGCCATTATTCCATGATAATGTGGAAAAGGCAGTGGAACTGGCACAAAAAGAACTATATGAATTTAATACATTCTATCAACAGCATTGGCTTGACGGCATGAGAGGCAAGCTAGGATTAGAAGCGGAAGAAGACGAAAAAGATGGAGAACTAATTGAGAAGCTCCTTGGCATCATGCAAAATAATCAAGCAGACTATACGGATACTTTTCGTTCTTTGACATTAGGAGAAGTAGAAAAAATCGACGTAAGCAAAAATCAAGCATTTATCGATTGGCACAAGACTTGGAAAGAAAGAATAAAGAGTCAGGAAGGTGGAGAGGAAAACGCCCGTGAACGGATGAAAAAACATAATCCAGTCGTTATTCCTCGAAACCATCTGGTAGAAGCTGCCCTTGATGCGGCAGAAGACGGAGATTTAAGTGTAATGGAAGAATTATTACAAATGCTTTCTAATCCTTATGCTTATACAAAAGAACAAATAGAATACGGAGTAGCCCCACAAAAGGTGAATCCTTCTTATCAAACATATTGTGGGACATGATAAAGATTGTTAAAGAGAAAGGAACTGTCTTTTTATTGTTGTCTATTCCAAAAGGTAACAGAGAGGCGCTCTCTGAGCCCGAGCGCAAGAAAAATAACTGGAAAAGGTAACAGAGAGGTGCTCTCTGAGCCCGAGAGTATAAAAAAACAGACGAAAAGGTAATTGAGAAAGCCAAGTTGTCCGAAAAGTAGTTTGATAAGCTGAAAATGATATAAAGTAAAATCCGATAATGCTGTGAATTGATCAACATTATCGGTTTTTTTATGGTTGAAATTTACGCAGAAATGTTTAAGACAGCCCTTTTCTCTCTACAAAAGCGTTTAAAAACTTATCTCCGAGCTAAGATAAACATCAGCAAACCACCGCAACACTTCATTATGATGCCCAATAATCTGCTCAGCTGTTAGTAAATTAGTATCCCAAGTGCTATGGGCATCTGAAACAAGCGTAACCTTATAATTATTGCTAAAAGCACGTCTGCAAGTTGTATCCACACATGCTTCTGTTTGAATTCCAGTGATAATTAGATGCTCAATTTCTAGCTGTTTTAGTTCAGCTTCTAAAGAAGTTTGAAAAAAAGCATCTGGCGTTGTTTTCTGAATAATAATATCCTCCTTTACTGGAGCGATATCCGAATGAATTTCCCAACCGTGTGTCCTATACTCTAGCGGCTTACCGATTGGTGATTGATGCTGTATGTAAATGATAGGTGTTTTTGTGGAGCGTGCTTGTGTGATTAAAGATTTAATACGAAGAAGTAATTGTTCTCCTTTATGTACAACATTTTCTTTTTGAAACATGCCATTTTGTACATCTATAATTAAAAGTGCTTTTTTCATTCATTTCCCTCCTATATGCAAACATTCTTTATTTCGTAATCGTTGCTTGCGATACATCATTTCTTACTTCTCGAAAATAAATTTTGGTACATATATTCTTAGTCGCCTTTTTTTCATCACTATTGTTTGTTTCTCCCTTTTCCCCTTATTATGGCAGTTCCTTATGAAAATTAGAATAAGCGTGATTGGCCCTTCAATCCAAGGACAAAATAGGAAAATGAAACTTTTTCGCCATCCAATCAGTATATGTATATATCGGAAATTTTTCATGGATAGAAAAGCTACAAGTGTTTAAATAAGTTATTATTAGTATATTCATAGATAAATAAATTGAGGTGATTAGCATGATCCTTCATTATAAATGCCCAAATTGTGGGGGAGATATGAGTTTTAATGCAGATACTGGCAGTTTATCTTGCCCTAGCTGTGGAAATGAAGAGAATATTGAGAGCTATCCAGAAAATTTACTGTCTGCATCCTTTGAGGAAAATGAGGTAAAGGAGTACCATTGTGACAACTGTGGCGCGGTGTTAATAACGGAAGCAGACACGACGGCAACGAATTGTAGTTTTTGTGGTGCGGGAGTAGTGATTGCGGATCGGTTGGCAGGTGCGCTTGCCCCTAAAAAAGTAATTCCTTTTACCATCAGTAAAGAAGAGGCAATCGCAGCGTTTCGAAAATGGTGTAGAAAAGGACTTTTAACACCAAAAGGATTCATGAGTGCAGATCGTATAAAAAGTATAACTGGTATGTACGTTCCATTTTGGCTTTATGATTTAAATAGTGATGTGGATGTAACAGCTTCTTGTACAAAGGTTCGGACTTATACAAGTGGGGATTATATTTACACGGAAACGAAGTATTATGAAGCGTATCGGAAAATAAATTTAGATTATGTGAAAATTCCAGTGGATGCTTCTGAAAAAATGAATGATGTGCTAATGTATAAGCTAGAGCCTTTTCCTTATGAACAGCTGAAGGATTTCAAAACACCTTATCTTGCTGGCTTCATTTCGGAAAAATATAATTATACGGATTCAGAATTATTGCCACGGGCGAAGGATAAAATCAGTGATTATATCGATTCCTTTGTTCATTCCACTTTTACTGGGTATCATTCGATTAATTATCGAGATAAAAATATTGATACGAAGGCTGTTTGCAGTGATTATGTTTTACTTCCTGTGTGGATGGTAAGCTATGTTTATGAAAACCAAGAGCATATTTTTGCGATGAATGGGCAAACAGGAAAGGTAGTAGGAAAGCCGCCGATTAGTAAAGGGAAAGTGGCAGTATGGTTTAGTGGGATTGCGGCTGGTTCATTTCTAACATTAAAATGTGTATCCTTCTTTATGGGAGGTGGCTTCTTTTGAGAAACTTGCTAACCAGATATAGTAGTTTACTGCTTATTGCTTGGGCAATACTGACCGTTTTTTCTGGAATTACTGTACATGCAGCCTCAGAAAATCAAAAGCAATTCATTTTTGATCATGCAAAGTTGCTAACAGATACAGAAAGAACAGAATTAGAAAGCTTGGCAGTGGAATTAGGAGAAGAAACGGAAACAGCATTATTGGTACTTACGCTAGATGGTACAGATGGGAAAGATATCAAGAAATATGTTCAAGATTATTATGATGAAGAATCTCCAGGCTATGATCAACCTTTTGGAAATACAGCTATTTTAGCAATTGATATGGAACAAAGGGATATATATTTAGCAGGCTTTAAAAAAGCCGAAGATTATTTAGATGATTCAACACTAGATTATATTCGCGAAGAAATAACGCCAGCTTTATCAGAAGGGGAATATTTCGAGGCTTTCTCGACCTTTATGCATGAATCTGCTTACTATTTGGTTGATGATTCATCTAGTTTAGAAAATGATTATGACTATAGTGGAATTGCTGACTCTCGAAATGACTATATAGAAGAAAATACTTCAAGTGGGATGCCTGCATTTTTCTCACATTGGGGCTTTCAACTGATTGTTTCTGTTGTGCTAGCAGGAATTGTTGTAAGTATCATGGTCTTCCAGTCAGGCGGAAGAGTAACCGTGAATGGCAATACGTATATGGATAAACGAAATTCAAAGATTGTAAATAGCCATGACCGATTTATTCGAAAAACAGTGACGAAACAAAGAAAGCCACAAAATAATTCAGGTGGTGGTGGGGGGATTACTGGTGGTGGTCACTCCCATAGCGGTAGCAGAGGGAAATTTTAAATAGTTATTTGAATAACGAAAGGGGACAGAAAAAATGTCATTTTTTCGCAATCAATTTGCAAATGTAGTGGAATGGGAAGAATTCAGAGAAGATATGATCTTCTATAAATGGAAGAATCGTGAAATTAAAAAAGGAAGTAAATTAATTATTCGCCCAGGGCAGGATGCCATCTTTCTAAACAATGGCAGTATAGAGGGAGCCTTCCAAGAGGACGGAGAATATGATATTGAGTCACAAATTATCCCCTTTCTTTCTACGTTAAAAGGCTTTAAATTCGGATTCAATAGTGGGATGCGGGTAGAAGTATTATTTGTAAATACAAAAGAATTTACGGTGAAGTGGGGAACGAAAAATGCAATAAACATTCCGGCAGTTGGGCTTCCTGGTGGAATGCCAATTCGAGCGAATGGAACCTTTCAATTTAAAGTAAATGACTATATTTCCTTAATTGATAAAATAGCTGGGATTAAAAATCAATATTTAGTGGAAGATGTAAAAATACGAATCACCTCCGTCCTAGACCAATTGCTTATGAAGTGGATTGTCACAGAAGGCAAGGATATGTTTAATCTTCAGGCAAATGCTTTTGAAATTGCGAAAGGCATTAGGGAAGATTTAGATAGTCAAATGGTAGAAAGCGGGCTTACCATTACGGGCTTCCAAATTATGAGCTTTAGTTATCCGAAGGAAGTTCAGGATATGATTAATAAAAATGCTTCGCATGGAATGGTAGGAAATATCGATAAGTATCAGCAAATTTCCATGATTGATAGCATGTCCAGCGGGAAGAATTCTGGTGGTGGAACTGCCTCTGATATGGCTGGAATGATGATGGGCATGAATATGGCCAATCAAATGATCGATAAAATGAATAAGCAAAATCAGCAGCAAACTCAGAATCAAAATCAACAACCAGCTCCAACAGCATCTCCACAAAATCAAGATCAAAAGCGACCAAATTTCTGTCCAAATTGTGGGACGAAAACAAGTGAAGGGAATTTCTGCTCGAATTGTGGGCATAAGCTCGTATAATACGAAAAAAACAGGACGGTTCTCCTAGTTAGAGAGCCGTCCTGTTATTTTTTTGTGAATTTTCTTAACAAAAAATAAGTTTAAGGGGATAATAATACATAACAATAAGCAATAAAGAGGGAATCAAATGAGCAGCGAGAATAATATGGAGCGCAGATTAAATACATTTATACAAGTATCAAAAAATATTACGACAAATGATAGTTTAAAGGAATTGATTCAGCAGATTATTGAAGATGTAATTGGAGCTATTGAAAAAGCAGATGCTGGATTTCTATTGCTGTGGAATGAAGAAAATCAGTATTTGGAAATTGAAGCAGCAGTCAACTTTAAGGAAGATATCTACTTGGAGAATAAGCTACTTGAAGGAGAAGGAATTAGCGGAACCGTTTTTGCAGAAGGTAGAAGCATGTTAATTAATACAATCGAAGAAATTGAAAAAGCGATGTCCAATATGCGTAATAAGACTCTTCAATATTATTTGAAATCTACGGTCCATGCTTTAATGCCTGTCAGCTGTATGTCCGTTTTACTTGTTTATCAGCAACAAAAAATTGGTGTTCTGACCATTGATAATTTTAAAAATGAAGGTTTTTTTACAGAGGATGATTTGCGATTTTTAGAAGCTATTGGAAGTCAAATAGCGATCTCCATTGTGAACGCCCGTGCCTTTTATGAGAAACAGCAAAGGGCACTGCAATTAGAGACAATTCTTGATTTGCATAATCAATTAAATGAGACCGTGCTAGAAGGCAATGGAGTGCAATCTTTAGTAAAAAATCTTGCTCGGAATCCGAATGATTGTATTTATTATTTTGATTCATTAGGTCGTTTGGATATTTCTTATCCGACCTCAAATTTGGAAAATCCTTTCTTAAGTGAATGGATTAGAGAGAACCAAAAAAAGTTGCACACTCAACAATTGCAGAAAATTTATAAAGAGGGCGAGTTGCTTGGACAAGCTTTATCGGTACAATCCTCATTTGGAACAATTGGATATTTAGTGATTACAGGAAAAAGCGTGCCTCTTGATATAGTGGGAGAGCTTTCTTTTCAACATGCAGCTTCTATTATTGCCATTGAGCAAATAAAGCTTCAAGAACAACTGAAAAATAGGCAGGCAGAAAAGGAAGCTTTATTAAAGGATATTTTAAATAGCCACTTCACGCCAGAGGTTCAAAGCTATTTGAAGAAGCAGGAGATGATCCCTGCAAAGTACTTTGTTTTTCTAGTAATCAAAAGTAAACAACATTCTTTTGATGAATTGAATCAGCTTAATTTGTTAGAAGAAGGGATGCGGCAAGTATTCAAAAAGGAATTCTCGGTAATGATTTTTCCAAAACGAAATAAACTGTTTCTTTTGCTAGGGACCAAGAAGGAAGAAGCAGGGAATGTTCAAACCGTTAAACAGTATATAGACAGATTACAATCGATTTATAAAGACATCCTTGTTTACGTTGGCCGTCCGGTTTACTCGATGCGGCATCTATCTATATCTTATAAAGATGCAGAATTATTAGAGAAAGAAATGGATCGTATTCAAAGAGAAGAAACAGTATTTGATTTTCAGTCCCTTGGCTATAAACGTTACTTATTTAGTGTGCAAGAAGAAGAAGCTGCCTATTTTATAGAGAATATTTTAGGTCCGATTCATTCTCAAGTGAACAATCGAACAAAAAATGAGTGGTTAACAACATTACAAACCTACCTGCAATCGAATAAAAATGTGGCAAAAACAGCTGAATTAATGCATCTTCATCAAAATACAGTCTATTATCGTCTTCAGCAAATACAGGAAAAATTGAACTGTGACTTTGATGATTTAGATAATTTAACGAATTTAAAAATAGCGTTGTTTTTGCATGCACGGCAGGAACAAAGAATGGGAGGAGACGAGTTTTAGCTGATTGTTTCTTTCATGAAAATAGCTGTTCCTGTTAAATGCTAGGAACAGCTATTTTTAGTTATTCGTTGATGAAGCTTGCTTGTTTAGTTTTTCCGGATTCATTACTTAAGTAATTTAATGCTGCAGTCCCTAGTGTCTTGGCTGCAATCAAAAGCGAGCGTTCATCAATATTGAATTTTGGATGATGATGAGGATAGACTTCCTCCCAATTAGGATCCATAGCACCTGTAAAGAAGAAGGCACCTTTTACATGCTGTAAGTAGTACGCAAAATCTTCGCCTCCCATAAGCGGGTCGCAAATTCTTACTTTTTGAACTTCTTCAATTTGCTCAGCATGCTTAATGATAAAGTCTGTTTCTTCTTTATGGTTTACGACAGCAGGATAGCCACGCTTAAATTGATAATCGTAAGAGGCACCAACCATCTGGCAGGATGCCTGGATGACATTTCCGATTTCCTTTTCAATTAAATCACGAGCCTCATCATGGAAAGTACGTGCTGTTCCGCTTAATTTAACGGTATCCGCAATAACATTAAAGGGGTTTTGAGCTTCAAAGCTACAAACAGAAACAACAGCAGGGTGTAATGGATTCACTCTTCTTGAGACAATTTGTTGTACATTGGTAATAAATTGGGCACCAATCATAATCGCATCTTTCGTCATATGTGGTTCAGACCCGTGGCCACCTTTTCCTTGGATGGTAATATCAAATTGGTCAGCAGCTGCCATAATAGGACCTGTGTTGATCATGATATTTCCAACTGGTTCTGTTGCCCATAAATGGGTTCCAAAAATGACATCTACTCCTTCTAAGCAGCCATCCTCAATCATGGCAATCGCACCGCCTGGAGAAAGTTCCTCGGCAAATTGATGAATAAATACAATAGTTCCTTCGATGTCTGCCTGTAACTTATTTAATGCTTTTGCTAATACTAATAATGTGGCGGTATGACCATCATGTCCACATGCATGCATGACACCGTCGACCTTAGATTTATAAGGAATATCATTTTCTTCTTGTATGGCAAGTGCATCGAAGTCTGCACGTAAGGCCACTGTTTTTCCTGGCTTGCTGCCTTTTAAAGTAGCAACGACACCACGGCCGCCGACGCCCGTTCTTACTTCATGCCCTAATTTTTGATGATATTCTGCAATATAAGCAGGTGTATACACTTCGTGATAGGATAATTCTGGATGTTCATGGAGATGACGTCGTATCTCAATCATCTCTTGTTCATAGTCTTTTAATAGTGAAAATAAAGCTTCCATGTTACCCCTCATTTCAATTTTTTTAAAATTATATGTAGTACGGCAACCTAAAGATTCAGGTTGCACGTAGTGAATCGCCTAAAAATTATTTTAAGAAGATAGGATCCCCAGGTCCTAAAGGAAGACCACATAAGTACCAAATAGCGAATAAGAGAATCCATGTGATAGCAAAGAAGATGGAATAAGGAAGTAAAGCAGATATTAAGGTTCCAATTCCAATCGACTTATCATGTTTTCTAGCAAAGGCTAGAAGAATCGCAAAGTAAGCAAGCATTGGCGTGATTGGGTTTGTGATAGAATCTCCAATTCGATAAGCCATTTGCGTTAATGCAGGGCTATATCCTAAATACATAAACATTGGCACAAAGATGGTAGAAAGTAGTGCCCATTTTGCTGATGCACTAGCAATTAATAGATTAATAAAGGAACAAATAATGATGAAGCCGATAATCATTGGCAGACCTGTAAAGTTCATCGCTTGAAGTAATTCTGCTCCTTTAATCGCAAGAATTGGACCAATATTACTCCAACTAAAGTAAGCAATCATTTGTGCAGCGACAAAAGCAAGCACAATAAACGGAGCTAAGTCAGCGATGGATTTAAATAGTTTCTCTGCAATATCTTTATCATTTTTCACTGATTTAGAGCCAATCCCAAATGCTAAAGCCGGTAATAAAAAGAAAAATAGCATGATTGGTACGATTGATGACATAAATGGAGAGTTAATGACAGAGCCTGTTTCTAAATCGCGCAACCAACCATTTCTTGGAATAACCATTAATAAAATAACAGCTAAATAGATTATTAGAGTAATCCCTGCAAAACGTAAACCTCGTTTTTCTGATGCTGTTACTTTATCTAATTTTTGTACAACTCCCGTGTATTTGCCAAAGCGAGGTTCCACAAATTTCACTGTAACCCAAGTAGTCACGGCAACTAATAAAAAAGTAGAAATGATTAAGAAATAATAATTCATCGTAGGATTTCCAACATAATTTGGATCTACTACTTTTGCTGCTTGTTCCGTAATTCCTGCGAGTAGAACATCTAAGGAATTTAGAATTAAGTTAGCACTATATCCACCGGCGATCGCTGCATAGGTGGCAATAAGACCGACAATTGGGCTTCTTCCCACGCTCATAAAGATAAGGGCTGCGATAGGAGGAAACACGATAAATGCTGCATCGGCAGCAATATTGCCAAGAACTCCAGTGAAGACAATGACAGGCAGTATTAATTTTTTCGGTGCACTTAAAACCGTTCTTTTCATGACAGTTTGGATAAGTCCTGTCGTTTCGGCAAGCCCAACACCTAACATAATGACTAATACTAGTCCAAATGGTGGGAAGGAAGTAAAATTACTCACCATGCTTGTTAAGATTTGAATAATACCTTCACGATTCAGTAAATTAACTACTTCAATTGTTTCTCCAGAGCTAGGGTTAGTAGCAGAGACACCGATTAAGGATAGTAAATAAGAAGCGAGAAGAATGAGAGCTGACATGATGACAAATAACGTAATTGGATCCGGTAATTTATTACCTGTACGTTCAATGACGTTTAAAAATCTGTCGACTAGTTTTGCTTTCTTAGGCGGAGCTGATTCTTCGTATTTTATTCGTTTCTTTGCTAGTTCGCTCATATGTACCTCCAAGTTGTAGTTTGTTTTTAGATTTTTTTAAATTATACGAATATTTAAGAAGATAATCTATGGAGCGAATTCTAAATTTCTTCATTATTTTTGTGTTTGGGCACAAAAAAGGAGGGGGAATGGTACATTAGAAAAGTTTCACCTTTTCTGTTTACAATAAATAAATTATAAAGTAGTATGTAATAGGTTTAAAGAATACTAGTGAGGAGTTGAATTTTTATGAGTAATCGAATGTGTATGGAACCTGAACCGGAACCCACGGCCATGAAAGAGGAAGTCATGAATAACCCTTCCTTTAGAAGTTTGAATACTGATAAAGATTCAACTTTATTTGGCAGAGAATTTTTTTGATTTCCTCTATAACTAGAGGAGGTAAAAGCATGAAAAAAATTTATATTTCTACAGAAGAAGGAATGCTGAAAGAAACGGATAGCATGATGAATGGCTGCTGGATCAATTTAATTGCCCCAACAGAAACCGAAATAACGGAAATTGCTACCGGTTTAGATATTCCATTAGCGTTTATGAAAGATCCCTTGGATGAAGAAGAGCGTTCGAGAATTGAGAAAGATGGGGAAAATATATTAATCATTGTCAATCTTCCTCTCGTTTCCCTTGATGAGAAAAATATGCCAATTTATGACACGATTCCAGTAGGGATGATTATTGCGAAGAGTTGCTTCATTACGGTTTGCTTAAAGGATAATCCAATATTTCATCAATTTTCAGAAGGCAGAATGAAGAGTTTTTTTACGTATAAAAAGACGCGTTTTTCCTTGCAAATTCTATACTGTATGGCGACAGCTTATTTAAAATATTTAAAGCAAATCAGTAAAAAGACAGATAGTATTGAAAAAGAGCTTCATCAATCCATGAAAAATAAAGAGCTTTTTTCCTTGCTCAATATCGAAAAAAGCTTAGTATACTTTACGACTTCCTTAAAATCAAATAATATTGTCATGCAAAAAATGCTTAAAAGTAATTATTTGAAAATGTATGAAGATGATCAAGAATTGCTGGAAGATGTTATTATTGAGAATCAGCAAGCCATTGAGATGGCTGAGACACATATGTCTATTTTAAGTGGGATGATGGACGCTTTTGCTTCTGTTATTTCTAATAATGTTAATATCGTGATGAAATTCCTAACTTCTTTTACGATTATTTTGTCGTTGCCAACCATGGTAGCAAGCTTCTATGGGATGAATGTCCATATCCCATTTCAAGATGTACCTTATTCTTTCACAATCGCGATTATGATTTCCTTTCTTTTATCAGGCGTAACTGCTTTGGTCTTTTGGAAGAAGAAGTTTTTTTAATAAGGAAGTCTGCTCGGCTACATCTTTAATAAATAGTTAACTCCTCCATTTTGACATGGAGGAGTTTATTCTAATAAAAAGATCGGAATTCTTTAGGGGTATAGCCTGTTTCTTTTTTAAAGGTAGCTACAAAGTGACTTGTATCATTGAAGCCAGTAAGAAATGTGATGTCCTTAATTTTTGTGTCTCTATTTGTGACTAAAATTTCTTTTGCCTTTTTGATTCGATATGCAAGCACATATTGATAGACCGAAACACCAACAAATCTCCTGAAAAGTTTGTTCAAATATTGGGGCGAGATAAAGAGTCTTCTCGCCATATCCGAAATATCGCATTTTTCCCCATAGTTTGCTTCGATCCACTGGATACTTGGCGAGATATATTGTTGATATAAATCATTTGTTTGAAATGTTCTGTGTAATCCGTGGTCTCGGATATTTAGTAAGAAGGTATACACGTCGATGGAAAGCTTTTGCTGTACGGTACTTTTGTTTTCATTTTTTATATGTGACAACATTCTCTTCGTCCATTCACTATAGGAAAAGTCAGGACAGTCATTTGCACGATAATAAGAGGAAGTCCCAAGTATCTCCGCAATACTTGGAGAAAAAGTACCGTTGATCGTCATAAAATTTGTTCGCCATCCTTTTGAGGAAATAGCTTCATAGTAGTGAGGAACAAATGGTGCGATCAGAATACCTTCAAATGGTTGCAATAGGATTTTTTCATTTGCAATCGTAACTTCCCCTAACCCTTCAGCTGTTTGTAGCCAGTGGTAATAAGGATAACCGTCTTCTCGCATGACCATTGGCTGTTCCCACATATACCCAATACTTTCAATCGAAAAAGGGTTGAAATCATCTAGTAAATTAAAATGCACTTCCATTTATGAATCCCCTTACAATAGTTTCGTATTTTTATATAAACTAGTTACTCTTATTATACTTTTTCTCCATTTGCCTTTCTATAATGAATGTATAAAAAGTACGGAGGGATGGAAATGGAGAAAAAATTTTTTAATCGCATTTTGTATGGAGGAGACTATAATCCGAATCAATGGCCTAAGGATATCTGGGAAGAAGATATGCGTATGTTTAAAAAGGCAGGTATTAATTCGGCAACGATTAATGTTTTTTCATGGGCAAAAATTCAGCCTTCGGAAGAAGAGTATTATTTTGAGGAGCTAGATGAAATCGTAGAAATGCTTAGTAAGGACAAGTATGATATTATTCTCGCCACATCAACAGCATCTTTGCCTGCATGGATGGTGAAAAAATATCCTGAAGTGGCAAGAACCGATTATGAAGGCAGGCATCATAAATTTGGACAAAGACATAATGCCTGTCCGAACAGTCTTGTCTATCAGAAGTTTGCTAGCAAATTGGCTGGGAAATTAGCGGAGAGATATGGCGATAATCCCCATGTTACCTGCTGGCATATTAATAATGAATATGGTGGGGAATGCTATTGCGAAAACTGTGAGAAAGCATTTCGGGTATGGCTGAAAAATCGTTATAAAACGATTGAGGCATTAAATCAAGCATGGAACTTAGAATTCTGGGGCCATACTATTTACGAGTGGGATGAAGTAGTATTGCCGAATGCACTAGGTGAAGGAATTGGCAGAGATAAAACAGCTTTTGCAGGAATATCGATTGATTATCGCCGCTTTAATTCAGATAGTATGCTGGAAAATTACAAGATGGAACGAGATGCGATTCGGAAATTTGATCCTGACACGCCAATTACTACAAATTTAATGGGAACCTATAAAAATTTAGATTACTTTAAATGGGCAAAGGAAATGGATATTGTTTCATGGGATAATTATCCAAGCTACAATACGCCACTAAGCTATACGGCGATGTGTCATGATTTAATGCGCGGTCTTAAAGACGGCCAACCATTTATGCTAATGGAACAAACACCTAGTCAGCAAAACTGGCAGCCATATAATTCTTTAAAGCGTCCAGGGAAAATGCGTTCCCAAAGTTATCAGACGCTTGCACATGGAGCAGACACCATCCAATTTTTCCAGCTACGCCGTTCAGTAGGAGCATGTGAAAAATTTCATGGCGCTGTCATTGAGCATGTCGGACATGAAAATACACGAGTATTTCGAGAAGTTATGGAACTTGGAAAAGAACTACAGCAATTAGAAGAGATTATCGGCTCAACAATAAATAGTAAAGTCGGCATCATCTTTGACTGGGAAAACTATTGGGCGCTTGAGTATACAAGTGGACCAAATAAAGATTTAACCTATGTAAACCAAATACATCAATATTATCAATATTTTTATAATAAAAATATTCCAGTCGATATGATATCCGTTGATAGGGATCTCTCTAAGTATGATGTGGTCGTGGCGCCAGTTCTTTATATGCTAAAAGCAGGCTTGGCAGAGCGCATCATAGCATTTGTTGAAAATGGAGGACAGTTTGTCACTACCTTTATGAGCGGTATCGTTAATGAGTCCGATAATGTATATCTTGGAGGGTATCCAGGACCGTTGCGTGAAATAGCAGGAATATGGGTTGAAGAAATTGATGCATTGGCACCTGAACAAAGGAATGGAATTGAATTTAGTGATGGAAATGTATATACCAGTCAATTACTATGTGACATTATCCATCTAGAAGGTGCAGAGGCTGTCGCTACCTATAAAGAGGATTTTTACAAGGATACCCCTACGATTACGAAAAATTCCTATGGAAAAGGAAAGGTTTGGTATATTGGTACGCAAGTAGAACAAGATGGCATTGCTCATTTATTCAATGCTTTGTTAGCAGAAACAAGTGTGAAGCCGATTTGTTCGAATGGAGAAGGACTAGAAATTACGAAAAGAGAGACAGCAAATTCCTCTTATTATTTCGTCATTAATCAAAATGAAAAGGCTCATTTATTGCCAGAAGAGCTAGTTGGAAAGGTAAATCTTTTAACTGGAGAAGTAGTGAGCGAAGCAGTAGAACTAGGGCAATTTGATGTACTTTTATTGAAATAGAGAATGCTAGTTTTTGAGCTACACCGATTGATTTCGGTGTGGCTTTTTGGTGTGTGGAGGGCTAGTTGGGTTTGAGGTTGGATGAAAGCTGAAATTCTTGGGGTAAGAGGAAAAAGTGGTGTTCATCGGAGGGATGAAAGCCGAAATTCTTGGGGTAAGAGGAAAAAGTGGTGTTCATGGAGGGGATGAAAGCCGAAATTCTTGGGGTAAGAGGAAAAAGTGGTGTTCATGGAGGGGATGAAAGCCGAAATTCCTGGGGAAGAAGGAAAAGTGGTGTTCATTGAAGGGATGAAAGCCCAAATTCCTGGGGTAAAAGGAAAAAGTGGTGTTCATGGAGTAGATGAAAGCTGAAATTCCCAGAGAAAGGGGAAAAGTAGTGTTCATCAAAAAGCCAAAGCTGAAATCATAAATAAAAAAGAAAAAGTGCCTTTCATAAACACTTTTCCTCTGAAAAATTCATATATAGCTTTCGTATCTTCACACAGGATTACTATAATAAGTAATAAAATTTATATCTTGATCGTAATTCCCAAAGCCTTTTCCAAATAGAGTAACGCCGCCAAGATTTTCTGCATCTTCTTTTATTTCTACCTTTAGATCCCACATACCACTTTGTTTTTCGCGAAATTGATCAATAGTAGTATCAGATAATTTTTTACCATCAGCATAAACGCCATGCTTGGTGATGCGGATGGTAAGTAGGATGCCGTATTGATTGGTTTCATTTGGCCACCAATCTGGGGTAAAGCGACCTCTTGTATCAGAAAAGTCTCCTGGGCTGGTCCAGGTGCATAGCTCTTTTCCATTTAAAGAAAAGGTAATATCAGATGGCCAAACATTATTGGAATAAGGAAATTCAGAAGAGGCTTCCAATACAATATCAATCATCTCTAGTTTATCTGTTTCTTTTAAAATAGAAGGAATGCGATATTCAATAAATCCTTTTGTGAACCACAGGATAGCTGCTTGATTCTTTTGCGGATCCATAAAGTATTTAGGATCATCATATTCCCCAATCGTATTTGTTGTAGTAGCAAGTCCACAGGTTGGATAAACATCAAAATTAAAATAGTGTCCAACGGGAATTTCTTGTTTATAGGTTTCAAAAGCAGAGTAAATCTTTTGTGGAAACTTTATCTCGATACGATCCACTTTTAAGATAACTATTTTTTGCAGACCAGATTTGCCAGGAAGCGTTTCGGTTTTTACTAAACCGGCATCACTCATTTTTGTGATATGTCTACTGACTATCGCGCTGCTTATATTCAATTCTTTTGCTAATTCTCCAATATTCATTTTTTTCTTAGATAATAATTTAATAATGTTAATTCGTGTAGGACTGGATAGAACCTCATACACAGGGATAGAATTTTCCGATATATCTAATTGCATCCGTGATACCCCCTTTATTACTATTATATTACTACATGAATAAATGAATAGCAAAAATAAATATTTTATATAACTTCATAGTTAAATATGATTAATTAAATTATTAAATTAGTATACTTATAAGTTATTGACAACGGTTTCATTATGTAATATATTTTAGTCGTAAGTTTATCTTTTTAACTATGTAGCTAGCAATTATGAGGGAGTCAAAGGAGAAGGAGGAAAAGATACATAGAATAAGCCTAATGATTTGTCTACGTTTTTCCCAAAATTGAAAATGGAGGAATCATAACATGCAAGTGAATTTATTATTAGATAAACAAGGACCGACAATTAGTAAATATATTTATGGACAATTTGCTGAACATTTAGGACGTTGTATTTATGAAGGTGTTTGGGTTGGAAAAGATTCCGATATTCCAAATGAAAATGGAATTCGCAAAGATGTAGTGAAAGCTTTAAAAGAAATTCAAGTTCCTGTAGTTCGTTGGCCAGGTGGATGCTTTGCGGATGAATACCATTGGAAAGATGGGATTGGATCATTAGAGAATAGAAGTACAATAGTTAATACACATTGGGGTGGAGTAACAGAAAATAACCACTTCGGAACACATGAGTTTTTTGAATTGATTCAGCAATTAGGCTGTGAAGCTTATGTGAATGGAAATGTTGGAAGCGGGACAGTCCAAGAAATGCAAGAATGGGTTGAGTATATGACCATGAATGGTGAATCCCCAATGGCAAATCTCCGCCGAGAAAATGGACAGCAAGAAGCATGGAAATTAGAGTTTTTTGGTGTAGGTAACGAATCCTGGGGCTGTGGTGGAAATATGCGTCCAGAATATTATGCAGACTTATACCGTAGATATCAGACTTATGTTCGAAAATATGGAGAGCATAATATTTATAAAATTGCCTGTGGTGCCAATGTAGATGACTACAATTGGACAGAAGTATTGATGAAAAATGCGGCAAGATTTATGGATGGAATTAGCCTTCATCATTATTCGATTCCAACAAGAGTATGGCAGGATAAAGGAAATGCTTTAAACTTCCCAGAAGAGCAGTGGTATTCTGTATTAGAACATGCTCAGTACATGGACGAATTGATAACAAAACACAGTACAATAATGGATAAATACGATCCGGAAAAGCGTGTTGGCTTAATCGTAGACGAGTGGGGTTCTTGGTATAACGTAGAACCAGGAACAAACCCAGGCTTCTTATATCAACAAAATACGATTCGTGATGCGATGTTAGCTGCTATTACGTTAAATATTTTCCATAAGCATGCAGACCGTGTTCATATGGCTAATATTGCCCAAATGGTGAATGTACTACAGGCAATGTTATTAACAGAAGGGGAAAAAATGATCAAAACCCCTACGTATCATGTTTTCGATTTGTATAAACATCATCAGAATGCAGAGTTAGTTGAATCTTATGGAGATGAGAGCAATCATGTCACATACACGGCTTCCAAAAAGGATGGGAAAGTAACTGTTTCCCTGTGCAACTATGATATAACAGAAACGAGAGAAATTACGCTTTCCAGAAAAGATGGAGAATTCGTTGTCCTGGAAGCAGAATATATTACAGCTGACGTGATGGATGCCCATAACACATTTGAAGAACCTGATGTTGTAGCAAAAAAAGAGTTTACTAGTTATATAGCAGATAAAGAAACTTTAAAAGTTACATTACCACCAATGAGTGTGGCAAGTATCATTACAAAGGAAAACTAAAATGGGCTGTATCGGCTGTGAGTTAAAGGAAGCAATTAGCCGAATGGATGTGGATTCGCTTGTACAAGAACAACTTTCTTTCGAAACAGACTTAGCCGGGGAAGAATTAAGAGATCAGCGGTTGGAAATATGTTTTCAATGTGAGCATCTGAGTCAGCATACATGTGGAAAATGCGGCTGTTTTATTCGATTTCGAGCTAGCTTAATGCAGAAGAGCTGTCCAGATAGAAAGTGGTAGGATAGAAAAAATATATTTTAGGAATAAGAGAATAATAGATACTTAGAGGGTTAGCAAATTGCTGCCTTCTTTTTTTGCATAAAAAGATTTGGAGCTAAAGGTAGCTTTTTTTACTACATGAATATAAATTTCATAATCCGAAATTTTTTTGTAAATTATAGTGAATATTTTCATTATTTGTAATACAATAACTCTTTGTGGGGAGGAGAAAGAATGAACTTATTAAGAACTACTTTACAGCATTTTAAACCATATTGGCGTAAGTTATTGGTTGCCTTATTTTTCTCATTAGTTGGAGGTGCGTTTACGATTTTGCCTCCAATTCTTGTAGGGAAATTGGTGGACGAAGTAATCGGAGACAAGGTTGTAGCATTTATTTTATGGATTGTTTTCGGAATATTAGCAGCATTTTTAGGAAAGGCGCTATTTGAATCTTTACAAGAGTTTGTACAGGTGAAAATTGGTTTTGATGTGATAACAGATATGCAAATTCGTGCGTTTAAAAGGCTTCACCGAACACCGATGTCCTTTTTCTCGACGACACCTCGCGGGGATATGCTATATCGACTAACCCATGATGTAGAATCAATACAGAATTTGAATAATACTGTTGTACCACGAATTCTCCAACAAGTAATTAGTGCAGTAGCGGCTTTTATTACAGTGTTTGCAATATACTGGCCAGCAGCGATTGTCATGTTTATTGTATTTGCGATTTATATTTTCCCATCCTTTAAGTTAGGGAAGACGATGCGGAAAATGAGTGCTGTACAAAGAGATATGAGTGCTGATATGTATCAGCATTTACAGGAAAGCATTGAGAGTGTTCGTTTAGTAAGAACATATCAAACACAAAAAGACGAGATTGCTACACAAGAAAAGAAACTGACGAATTGGAAAAACTATTCTATTCGAGCGGCCTTAATCGGAAAAGTCAATTGGCGTCTGGGAAATTTATTTAATATTGCTACACCTGGTGTTGTGATGCTGATTGGTGGATTGGCAATTTGGCAAGGGAATATCACTGTTGGAACACTAGTATCGTGTTTAAACTTTATTCCTATCATGTTTCAGCCTGTGCGATCATTAGCGGAAAATGCCTTAACCATTCAACAGGCAATCCCAGCATTACAAAGGATATACGAATACTTCGATCTGCCGGAAGAGCATGAACAAAATCTTCCGAATTTTGGTGCAGTTCAAGGGAAAATAGATTTAGATAATATTTGGTTTTCCTATCCAGGCAGTGACAAGCGAGTATTAAAGGGTGTATCGGTTTCCGTGGAATCCGGCAAGCATATTGGAATCGTCGGGACTAGTGGCGGAGGAAAAAGTACGCTTATTCAAATCTTACTAGGATTATATGAACCAGAGAAGGGCTCAGTAACCATTGATGGAAAAGATTTATTTGCTTATGACCGTAATAGTTTTCGAAGGCAGGTGGGAGTTGTTTCCCAGGAAACTTTTCTTTTAAATAGTACGCTTCGAACGAATCTTCTTTATGGAAAGCCTGATGCAACGATGGAAGAATTGGAGCAGGCTGTTGATGCAGCAGGATTAAAGGAATTAATTGATTCCTTGGAGGATAAGTATGAAACGATTGTTGGGGAACGTGGCTTGAAGCTTTCTGGTGGGCAAAGACAAAGAGTTGCACTTGCGAGGGCAATCCTTCGCCAGCCACCAGTATTAATTTTTGACGAAGCTACGTCTTCCTTAGATGGTGAAACAGAAGAAAAGGTTCAAGAATCACTGGAGCAATTAATTCCAGGGAGAACGACGATTACGATTGCCCATCGATTGATTACAGTCAGAAAGGCTGATACAATCCTGCTGCTTGATCAAGGGATGGTTGCTGAACAAGGTACACATGAGGAACTGCTTGCCTTAAGAGGGCAGTATTATCAACTATATCGAGCACAATATAGCGAGCTAGAAAAGGAGATGATTGGATGAGTAAGCAGGATATCTCCAAACAAAAGAAAATTGGCGATGGCAAACGTGTTATTCAATTTTTAATGCCCTATAAAAAATGGGTAATTGGCGATTCGCTCGTTATTGCGATTAGCCAGGTCTTTTCTGCGTTAATACCAACTTTAGCCCTGAGTTGGCTGATAGATACCATTCTTCCAAGTGAGAATAATACATGGTTATGGGGCTTAATGTGGCTATTGGTATTATCTGCTGTATTGGATTTAGGCATGATGATCATTGATGAATATTTTTGCCATATTACATCGAAGTCTGTGACGAATAGACAAAAGCTA
The DNA here is from genome assembly GCF_031978665.1 of Niallia sp. Classification (NCBI taxonomy): domain Bacteria; kingdom Bacillati; phylum Bacillota; class Bacilli; order Caryophanales; family Bacillaceae; genus Niallia; species Niallia sp. The sequence goes on from NZ_DALZDK010000016.1 coordinate 84,539, forward strand.
CGATTATTTGGGCACTTGCAAGTGTTGCCTTTTTCTTTTTATCAAAATAATTCATCAGGGGAATTATTAGCACGAGCTTCTGATGATCCAGATACCCTTCATAATTTTTTGGCATGGGAAGGGTCAACCTTTATGGCAAGTGCACAAGGGGTAGTGATTTATAGCATTGTTCTACTTTTCATTCACCCTTATTTGATGATTACGAGTGTTGTTCTAGGAATTCTTTTTTACTGGGCATCGAACTATCTTGGGGCAAGAACAAGAGCAGCATCAGCCGACGCTAGGGCAGAAGCCTCTAGATATTTAGAGAGATTAAGAGAATCTGTGACAGGAATTCATCTTTCACGAGTAATGGGTGTTTCTGATAGTGAAGTAGAAAGTGTTGTTTCCATCAGGGATTCGTTCGTAAAACATTCATTAAGAGAATTAAAAGCAAGAATGCAGTCGGTAGTTGTGATTGCAAGCTATAACGGTTTTGCATTAGGGCTGGTTTATTTTATTAGTACCCTCCTTATTTGGAATGCTGACTTAACAAGTGGTCAAATGTTAACAGCAGGCGGGTTAGTAACGATTGCTGCCAACGAAATGCAACGTCTTCTCCGAAATTGGCTGTCTGTGAGAAGAACAGGTCCTGCTTTAGATCGTTCGGAAATCTTACTTTCTCAGGCAGCATCAGAAGCAGAAACAAAGCAAGGTGTAAGAGGAGAAAGAGCAAGTGGAGATGTGCGTTTGAAGGATGTATCTTTCGTTTATCCTGATAAAGAAGAAAGTGTATTGAAGGGTGTTTCCTTTAGTATTAAGGCAGGAGAGAAAATAGCGTTAGTTGGTCCAAGCGGTTCTGGGAAATCAACGATTATTGATTTGCTGTTTCGATTATATGACACAACAAACGGTTCCATTGAAGTAGATGGCCGAGAGATTAAAGAATGGGATACAGACTGGCTTCGCTCGCAAATGGCAATTGTGACACAGGATGTACAAATGCGAAGTGGTACATTGGCAGATAATTTACGAATTGGGAAATCAGATGCTACAGAGAAAGAATTATTAGAGGTTCTCCGTGCGAGCGGTTTGGGAGAACTACTCGAAACACTTCCTGAAGGACTGAACACAAAGGTTGGGGAAAGAGGAAGTTTACTATCTGGCGGTCAGAAACAGCGTCTTTCTTTAGCACGAGCAATTTTAAAAGATGCGCCAATCCTTGTTTTGGATGAAGCAAGTTCGGCACTAGACCCTATCACAGAAGCAAAGATTAATGAAGCAGTGTTAAAAACAACAAAGAAACAAACGATTTTCATTATTTCCCACCGACTATCAACGGTACTATCTGCAGATCGAATTATCGTATTAGATAAAGGCGTAATAGTTGAAGAAGGCACACATACTGAACTATTAAAAAATAATAATGGTGTTTATACTCGACTATTCAAACGGGAAGCAGATATTGGAGAGGCGACTGTTAATCAGAATGCAACACAGCTTATATAAGTAATGGTAGAGAACAGTATTTCTTTTGGGGATTACTGTTCTTTTCGTATGGTTGATTATTTTAGAGAAAGCAAGTTAGAGATGTTTTAAGAATGAAATAAAGCTAGAAAAGAGAGGTTCTCAGTGCCCGTTTTGTTAAAAGAGAAAGGAGAAAGGGAACAGAGAAGGTCGCTCTGAGCCCGAGTTGGCATCAGAGAATGGGAAAAAGTAACAGACTCTCCTCGTCAGCGCCAGCCTCCTATTTTTCAAGAAAGTAAGGGACTAAGCTAATAAAAAATACCTAGCTGAATTTAAAAAGTGCTATAGTTATCATATCGTCGAAATATTCTGAGTGAGAGTAGGGAGAATACCATGGCAAATACATTAAGAGATTCATATAACAAAACTACCTATAAATTAGGTAATCATGGCAAAAGAAATGTTCAAGTACTAAAAGAAGCAATACAGAAAGTAGACGAAAATACAGAAAGTGATATGTATGGACAAGGACAAATAATAGAAGACTTTCAGCAAAAAATGGCCAATCTTTTAGGAAAAGAAGCAGCAGTCTTTTTTCCGAGCGGAACGATGGCACAGCAAATCGCTCTACGAATATGGTGTGATGAAAAAGATTTAGGGAAAGTGGCCTACCATCCATTAAGCCATTTAGAAATACATGAACAAGATGGATTAAAGAAGCTTCATAAAATTGAAACGGTTTTACTTGCTGATGAAACGAGAGTAATAGAATTAGAAGATATTAAGCAAATGGAGAATGGTGTTGCCTGTGTGCTATTAGAATTGCCTCAGCGTGAAATTGGTGGTCAATTACCAAGCTTTGCGACATTAGAAGAAATTTCTCATTATTGCAAAGAACAAGGAATTAAACTTCATCTTGATGGGGCAAGATTATTGGAAGTGCTACCTTATTATCAAAAAACTGCGGCAGAAGTATGTGCACTTTTTGATAGTGTCTATATGTCTTTTTATAAAGGAATCGGCGGAATTGCCGGAGCGATATTAGCTGGAAGTGAAGAGTTTACGAGTCAATCAAAGGTGTGGAAACGAAGATATGGCGGTGATTTAATCAGTTTGTACCCATATATTCTGTCTGCTGATTATTATTATGAGAAAAGAGCTCATAAAATGGGTGAATACTATGAATCTGCTAAAGAACTTGCAGCATTTTTTAATGCGTGTGAAGGAATTCGAACTCTTCCGATTACACCAGTTTCTAATATGTTCCATGTTCATTTTGAATTGGGAAAAGAAGAGGTAGAGGCTATTTTAACAGATATCCAAGAAATAATGGGAATTGGAATAAGTGGCTATGTAAATGCAATCGATGAAAATACCTGCTCTTTTGAAATTAGCCTTGGTGACGCCTATAAAGAAGTTCCGACTGAAACAGTCCGAAAAATGTTTGATATACTTGCAGAAAAAATCAGCGAGTGAAAGAGGTTGGGGTCTAGGGAATTATCCAGCATGGGGACTCAACGGATAGTGATTATATAATAGGGAGCTGCTACTAGAAAGATGAAAATGTTTGGCTGATTTCCCAATGATTTGGCTAAAAAATGAAAGTTTGGCTGATATCCCCCTGGTTTTGGCTGAAAAAATGTAAATTTGGCTGATATCTCATAAATTTCGCTGATATTAGAGTAATAACCCTTTATTATCCATCTAATAGACCACTTATTGGAAAATAAAGGGTTGATTAGCAATCAATATATCCATATAATTTGAATAGAATGAATTTTTAGAATGATGAAATGAGAAGAAAGGGGAGCTATGAGAAAATTTGCGAAATTAATCATCTATTATTTACTTGGCGCGATTGCGATACTAGCTTTAAGTGTTTTTCCGAAATACTTTCAAATGAGAAATTTTCCAGAGGGAGAGGGGTATTTTTCAACATTAGGATCATTTTTGTGGAAGGAATTTTTTCAGAAGGATGGATGGGTATATTCCTTAAATGGTGTGGATGAAAAACCAATTTTGGATGTGCTATGGCCGGCTTTTGTTTATTCGATGGAAATTCTATTTGGGGCGATTTTGCTAGGAGGCATGGTTGCTTTTATTTTAGCAATCGTCTCTTTTTTTCTACCCAAATTTCTCCTACAACCAATAAAAAGAATCCTAGATCTAATTGAATCAATTCCAGACATTATTATTGCAACACTTCTGCAAGCTTTAGTCATCTTTATTTTTGTACAAACTGGTGTAGAGATATTTGAAGTAGCCAGTTATTCAGAAAAGGCATATTTAGGACCTATTATAACGCTTGCTGTTCTTCCTGCCGTTTCTTTATTTAAAATTCTAATTCTGATGATGGAAGAAGAATTTTTGAAGATGTATGTAACTTTTGCAAGAAGTAAAGGGATTCATAACTTTCCGATTTTGTGGAAGCATATACTCCGAAATATTATCCCAGTGTCCTTTCACCATATGAAAATTATTATATGGGGATTGTTGTCTAGCCAATTTATTATTGAACGACTGTTTAATGTACATGGTTTTACTCATTTTCTCGTAGAAAGCTTTACTCCAATGACAATTGCCGTTTCCTTACTGCTTATATTTACGCCATTTTTTATTATTTTTCAACTAGTCGATCTCGCAATGAAGGAAGAACAAGAGCATACACATGAGTTGAAAAAGGAATCGTGGCAGCAGCGGATATCCATTCCGCATCTCACCACCTCCTTAAAAGTATTTCTTATCAATCTAAAGGATGGATTCCAACGGTTTAGCTGGAGAAGCCTTTCCTTTGCTCGTCCAGTAAAGTGGGGAGGAAAGATGTTAGGCGTACATCTGAAGAATTGGAAATTTGCTTTGGGAAGCTTGTTTTTTATCGTGGTAATTGGGTATAGCATTATTTACTCAGTCACAACTAATAATCATGTTGATCAAATGCGTTTATTATACGCAGAAGATGGAGCGACGTTACTTGCTGCTTCGCCGTTTGCACCAACTGAACCTTTTTTCTTTGGTTCTGATAAACTCGGCTATAGTATTTTTGACCAAATAGTGATTGGCGCGAAATACACACTATTTTTTGCGCTCCTTATTGCGTTTTTACGTGTAATTGGCGGATTGCTGCTTGCTGTTGTTTATTCCTTTTATGCGAAACCGCAAGCACAGCAATGGCTTGCAAAGATGGTAGATTCTATTCACTTTATGCCATTAAGCTTGATTGCATATATTTTGCTAAGACCAATTCTTTTGCCAGGCTTTGATGGATTCAGTTATTCCTTTTGGGAAAGAGTCTTTTTAGAAACAATGATTTTGACTATACTCGTTGTCCCTTTAACGACGGTATTAATAGGAAAAGAAATTAATCGAGTGCTTGATTATGAATTTATTGCAAGTGCTAAGGTAATGGGAGGTGGGAAATTTCAAATCTTTACACGCCATATTCTCCCCCATTTAGGACCACGGCTTTCAATTTTATTTGGACAGCAATTTATCCAGGTATTGTTAATATTCATGCATTTAGGGATTTTTGATTATTTCTTTGGGGGAACAAAATTATCTATGGATCCTATGTTTGCAGATCCTCCTCAATCTTCTACCTATGAATGGTCTGGGTTAATAGGGCAGGTTGGGAGAGCGGCACTAGCTTCTGGACGATACTGGTATTTATTTATACTCGTTCCATTTATTCTGGCAATTTTTGCGATGCAGCTGATTGTACAAGGGGTAAAAGAGGTTCAACAAGTAAAAGTTGGAGTGATCTTTAAGCATCCGAGCATTCAGAAGAAAAAACAAACACCAGAAAAAGTAACCGTAGCTCCATCGATTACGAAGGCGAGTTTTACACAGATAGGGAGTGATTCAAATGGAAATCAGGCAATTACACCGCCATGATGCAGAGGCTTATTTTGCATTAAGATTAGAAGCATTGAAAACAAATCCAGAGGCATTTGGGTCTAGCTATGAGGAAGAAAAAAACTATCCGATCAGTAGGACACAGAACCGGTTAGAAGATTTATCTGCTTATGTATTTGGAGCATTTGCTGAAAATAATCTCATCGGTGTCTTGACCTTAATGAGTGATACAAAACAAAAAATGAGCCACCGTTCCCATTTATATGCTGCCTATGTTACACCTTTGTACCGTGGAAAAGGTATTGGGAAACAATTAGTACAAACAGCAATTGAAAAAGCACGTGATCTACAAGAAATAGAGCAGCTATACTTAGAGGTTGTCACTGATAATATATCTGCCAAAAAGCTATATCAATCGTTTGGATTTGAAACCTATGGCATCGATCGAAAAGCATTAAAAATAACTGGGAAATATTATGATGAAGAATTAATGGTTCTTTATTTATAAGATTAGTTTTTTACTGTGATCAAACTTTTAATAAAAGAGTTTTGATCACAGTTTTATTTTTAAAATAAGGTGCATCCTATGAATACATGTAGTTGCACTGGGTGGAGAAATCCTGCAGTCAGTCTGTTAGTTAGTGAAATAATTATTAAAGTTCTAATATAAGAAAAAATTATAATGAAAAATTATTTAAATATAAACAATTGAGCAAAAAGTCCGATATATAATTTGTAAATAAAATTGAATTATTCTGTAAATTACTTTAGAATTGTACATACCAAGTGAAAAAGTACCTTGTTTTTAACGAATCTAATTCTATTTTACTAGTTGACAGAAGAGGCAGATTAAAGAAATAGATGCAGACAAATAAAGAGTGCTAGCTGAATAAGAAAGGAGGACAAAAATAAATAAACCAAAAATTGCTATTTCGGAATATTCTATTATCGATGCAGAGATGAATTAGAGAAAGAAATATTCTTAGTAGTGGGGGTCTTAAATCATCAAGGGGGAGAACTTGTGATGGCGAAAATGAAGTTTAAAAAACCAAAAATCACTAGCCAAAAGAAAAAAACAAAGAAAAAATTTTTTAGCAAACTAAGTAATTGGAACTTTAAGAGTTTAGGTAATTTTCAATTAAATAATGTATCAATTGGTTGGAAATATGGAATTACCTTGTTGCTGGTTTTTGCACTTTTAACCATTACTACTATTCTAGTAACTACGCGTTTAATCCATATTAATGACAGTATTGAGCAATTAAATAACACCGATGAAAGAGCTCTGATTATAACAGAGATGGGTTCTATTACTCGTGAAAAGAGTATAAGTATCTTAAATTATCTCGACTATCAAAATCCTACATATGTGGACGAGTATCAAGTGAGTATTACTAAATTTAATGAATATGAAGAAGCGATTAAAAAAGATATTCGAAATGCTGAAGAGCAAGCATTATTTGATGAAATCGTTGAGCGCGATAAGAGTATGAATGAACTGTTTGTAGATCAAATTATACCTGCGATGCAAGCGAATGATCGATCGGCGATTAATTCCTTAAGCTTAACAAATACAACCCTTCGTAATAGAACGATTACTGCTTTAAATAAACTGCAAGAATTGGTACAAGTTAGTCGTACGAAGGCAGCAGGCGATGCGGTAGATAGTGCAGATATTGCGACAAGAACCTTAGTTATAGCAATGGTTACTGCTCTGATTATTGGTACAGTATTAATCATGATTATTAGTCGGATTATCACGCGTAATTTAAAGAAAGTAGTACAGGTTAGTGATACGATTGCGAATGGTGATCTAACCGCTAAAAGCATTAATTATGAAGGTAGGGATGAGATTGGAAAACTAGCTCAGTCAATGAATAAAATGAGCAGCAATCTCCGTATGGTCATTCAAAAGATATCAGAAGTATCGATTACTGTTAATAAGCAGAGTGAAAACTTATCCCAATCGACAAATGAAGTGACTGCTGGAAGTCAGCAAGTAGCGACAACCATGCAGGAATTATCTTCTGGAGCAGAAAGCCAAGCAAACACAGCGAGTGATTTAGCAGCATCGATGGAGTCCTTTTCTGGAACAATTGGTGACGCATATACGCAAGGGGAGTTAATTTACCAATCTTCTAATAAAGTATTAGGAATGACTAATGATGGTAGCCAATTAATGGAATCTTCTATTGAACAAATGAATGTTATTAATCAAATCATGAAAGAAGCTGTGGAAAAAGTACGTGGCTTGGATACACAGTCACAGGAAATATCGAAGTTAGTTTCCGTTATTAAAGGAATTGCCGATCAAACAAATTTACTTGCTTTAAACGCGGCTATTGAAGCAGCACGAGCTGGAGAACATGGGCGAGGCTTTGCGGTAGTAGCGGATGAAGTAAGAAAGCTTGCAGAACAAGTTGCTTTCTCCGTCACCGATATTACTAATATCGTAGGCAGTATTCAAAAAGAATCGAGTATTGTGACGGAGTCTCTCCAAGGTGGTTATGAAGAAGTAATGAGAGGTGCAGAACAGATCAAAACTACAGGTGCAACATTTAATGGTATTAAAACCGCTGTAAATGACATGGCGAATAGCATTGAAGTTGTTTCAGAAAATCTGGCCTCTATTTTAGAAACAAGTAAAGAAATGAATCGATCCATTGAAGATATCGCGTCGATTTCCGAAGAAGCAGCTGCTGGCATTGAACAAACATCTGCTTCTGTTCAACAAACAAGTAGTTCCATGCAAGAGCTGTCAGACAGTTCACATGAATTATCTAATTTAGCGGTAGAGTTAAACGGATTAGTAAAGGAATTTAAAATTAATTAACCATGGAAAGTTGAGAAATGAATAAAAGTTTCTCAACTTTTTTCAATAGCTAAGAAGTAAATTTTTTTGAAGTTAATTTGGTGTCCTGCACTTTTCTTATTCCACCTAATTATTCGAAAAATGAAAATTTCGGGTATAAAAATAAATGGTAGTATGCTATGATGGAGGAAATAAATCTCATTGGCTTAGTAGTTGATTGCTGATGTCTTAGGAGAGCGATACTAAATGGAAATTTGGAAGCGGAATTTACTTGTTTTGTGGATAGGGGTTTTCTTTACCTCAGCATCATTTAACATGGTAATTCCCTTTTTGCCAATTTTTCTTCTAGAATTAGATGTTCACGAAAACACAGAGATTTGGTCTGGGGTATTGTTTAGTGCAGCGTTTTTTGCAGGCGCGTTTGCTTCACCGTTTTGGGGAAGGCTAGCAGATAAATATGGAAGAAAACCCATGATCATTCGAGCTGGATTTGTCCTTTTCGTGGTATACACTTTAGCAGCCTTTGTTACGAACCCTTATCAATTATTAGTACTTCGAATACTGCAAGGATTGTTATCTGGTTTTATTCCTGGGGCGATTGCCTTAATTGGAACAAATACACCTTCTGATAAAACAGGTTATGCTTTATCAATGATTTCTACAGCTTCTGCATCAGGAGGAATAATGGGGCCATTAATTGGAGGCATAATCTCGCAATTAGTTGGGAACCGACTTTCCTTTGCGAGTGCTGGTTTTCTTGTTTTCATTGCTACCTTTTTAATTATCTTCTGGGTAAAAGAGGATAACTTTTCGCCAAGTAAAGAAAAAGGATCTGTTAGAAATGACTTGCGAATTGCTTTTTCGAATAGACCTCTTATGTTAGTACTCCTTTTAACGGTTGTCACTTCATGCTCTATTATGACAATTGAGCCGATTCTTCCACTTTATATTCTGGAGGTTGGTGGTTCGATGGACAAAGCCTCCCTATTAGCTGGGATTATCTTTTCTCTTCCTGGTATCGCAAGTGTCATCATGGCACCCTATTGGGGGAAGTGGGCAGACAAGGTTGGATTTAACCGTATCTTATTTATTGGTTTATTAGGTGGAGGACTTGGCACCTTTTCCCAAATTATCTTCAGTAATATTTGGGGCTTCTCGATAACTCGATTCATTTTCGGACTCTTCTTCTGTGCTGTTTTTCCAGCCTTAAATGGATTAGTTGTCAAATCAACGGCAGAAGATTTCCGTGGCAGAGCCTTTAGTCTAAACCAAACAGCCAATCAGTTAGGTGGAATGCTTGGTCCGATGATAGGAGGTTTTCTCGGAGGCGTTTTCCCTGCACAGTCTGTTTTTATCGTAACAGGTATGCTGCTTTTAGTAGCAACGGGAATTGCTTATAAAAAAGGAGATGTGCTTAGAACGACGATTAAGCAAAAGGTGAAAATAGTTACCCATGGAAAATAACTGACAAAGCCTTCAAATGCTAGATGGCATTTGAAGGCTTTGTTTTTGTAACAAAAAATTCACTATCCAGCTTACATATTTCTCATGGTGCTAGAAACAATAAAGGTTGGAGGTGATAATCATGGCAAAAAATAAAAATAAAAACGCGAAACAAGCAGTTCAGGATGATACATCCCGTCAATATGATCATGAATTTGCCAATGAGCCATTAACAGCAGCGGAGAAGTTAAATAATAAAAAGACGAAAAAAAGACAATAAATATCCTTCCATACTAGCGGGTTCTCTTGAAGGGGACAAAACAAGTAAATCACACACTTACTCACATTGTTTGAGTAGGTGTTTTTTGTTGATATTAAGCCATTTATAGCATATTCACACCCAATTTAGCATTAAATTAGCCTTGTACAGTAGCTGTTATACAACGCTATTTTTCTGCGATTTTGATTACCAATTATATGTTCATTGTGGATATTAGGATAGGTATGAAAATTCATAGGCGGAGAATTTCCGGCTAATCTATATAAAGGGAGGTTAGGAAGCAGATATAAGAGGAGATATTCCGCTTAACTGCTCAAAATAAGACAAAATCCAAAGATTTGGATACGATAAGCGGAAAAACCTCTCTTATTTTTATAGAAATATGCGTGTTTTTCATAATAAACGGAATTTTTCCATTTGTTTTTTGAGCACACTAAAGTCAGCATAAATAACGTTAAAAACACTGCGATTTTATATAAAACGAATTTTTTCTTTGCTAAGATTTCATTGTCCCACAGAAGAGAACCCGTTCCTTCCATACAGGGATACTTTTTTCTGCTTTAATGAGAGATGAGATTGATTCTTCTTGTAGCAGGAGAATATAAGAAAAAAATAGAAGGTAAGTATCATGAGCGAGTAGGTTGATTTCTTTTTAGAAAGAGTGGGATAGAATGGAATATTTACTAAATAGTGAAGAAATGAAAAGATGCGATGCAACTACCATTCAAAAAATAGGCATGCCATCTATGGTGCTTATGGAACGGGCAGCTCTTTCGGTAGTCGAGGAGCTGGCTTCTTTTGATTTAAAGAGGGTTCTCGTTGTTTGTGGTTCTGGCAATAATGGTGCAGATGGGTATGCAGTGGCAAGGCTTTTGCATTTACAAAATATAAAGGTAGATGTTTTGTTTGTAGGCAATGAACAGAAACGAACATCAGAAAATGAACAGCAAAAGAAAATTGCAGAGTATTATGGAGTGAAGTCAGTAAGCGATATAGGGATTAATCAATATACAACGATTGTAGATGCCTTGTTTGGTATTGGCTTATCACGCCCGATAAGTGGAAAATATTTAGAGGTGATAGAGCAAGTAAATCAAGCTGAGGCGGAAATTCTTTCTGTAGATATTCCTTCAGGTATTTCAGCAGATAATGGAAAAGTGATGGGAAACGCCATAAAAGCGACAAAAACGGTGACATTTGCATTTCAGAAATTAGGGTTAGTGCTTTACCCAGGAGCTGCATATGCGGGGAGTGTAAAGATAAAAGATATTGGAATTACGGAAGTAGGATTTGAAGGAGAAGTGCCAAAAGTATATACCTATACAGACAAGGATTTAAAGAAAATTCCCAAACGTCATTCTTATTCTAATAAAGGTACATATGGAAAAATACTGGTGATTGCTGGTTCCAAAAATATGAGCGGCGCAGCGTATTTTTCCGCAAAAGCAGCTTATCGAATGGGAGCTGGATTGGTAAGAATCGTGACCCCAGAAGAAAATCGGCAAATTCTCCAAACCCTGCTTCCAGAATCTATTGTAACGACTTATCACAGTAGTCAATTAGAAGAAGATTGGTTAATGGATGCTATTAACTGGGCGAGTGCCATTGTAATTGGTCCTGGAATGGGGATAACAGAGGAAGCTCATTATCTGGTAAGCAAGGTACTTTCCATTAGCAAAGTCCCGCTAGTGATAGATGCAGATGCCATTACTATTATAGCTAGGGAACCAGCGCTTTTACAGAATCATAAACAAAATATTATTATGACGCCACATCTAGGAGAGATGGCTCGACTCACCGATAAAGCAATTCCTGAGATTACGGAGGATATTATCGGAGTAGCAGAGAGATTTGCTGAGGAAAAGAAGATAGTATGTGTATTAAAGGATGCCAGAACGATTGTAACGGAAGGTGCTGATAATACATATGTGAATACATCTGGAAATAATGGCATGGCGACTGGTGGTACAGGAGATGTACTTACAGGTGTGATTGTTGGTTTGCTTGCACAAGGGTTAAGTGAAATAGAAGCTGCTCGCTTAGGGGTCTATATTCATGGATTGGCAGGAGATGCTGCAGCATCAAAAAAGGGACCGTATGGAATGTTGGCAGATGATGTATGTGATGCGATTAATGATATAGTGAGATAAAATCATGTTAAAGGGGAAAGAAAAATGGACACGCGGATTAAAGACCTTGTAGACTTTACAAAAGATCAATGGGGACTAACGAAATATTATTTAGGACGGCATCGTTTATTTAGAAGGCTAATGTTGGATGGCGAGACTATGTATCTCTTAAATATGGAATGGTTTCCTAATAAATATGCTGATTGGACAGATGAGGAGGAAAACCCTGCAGGGACAGCTTCCATCGATATAAACATCCATACAAAGGAGTTTGACTCTGCTATTTTTGTACAAGGGCTGACCTATGCGGAAAATGGAGTTGTTTTTCCAAATAAAGAGGTGAATGAGGTTAAGAGCTGGCTCCATGATTTCACCGGATTAAATATAGACAAAGACTATGTTTGCAAGAAAAGAGACGAAAGGGAGTTATATTTTGAAGAACAGTGGAATGGCATTCCTTTCTCTCCATCTAGTTCGATAAACGTAGAGTTTAATGAAAATGGGAAGTTAACTTTTTATTCCAAAAACACAAGTGTGTTAACGAATAAGAAAGATTTAGGAGAAGAATATACTTTATCGCTAGCTGATATAGAGGAGATAGCGAGAGAGCAGGTTGTTGTAGCCAAATTTCCTGAAGAGGATGGTATGATAATCGTATATGGAGTGGAAGAAACATACATAAGAAATAATCGGAAAAGAACCATTCCATTTATGCAGGAGAATGGTGCATTTCGAAAAAACGTAAACAAAATAATCAAATGGGATGAGGGAAGGAAGGATATTTTTGAAAGGGAATATCTACAGTGGGAGAATGAGGTGAGTATCGAGCAAGCCTATTCAATGGAACCCCATCCAGATTCTTTGCCAATAACAGATGTGGAAGAAGAAAGTGCGATACAAACAGTAAAAGAATTCTTGCAAATGAAGTATCCGAATGATTCAGGGAAATGGACACTTACCTATTTATATCGAGAACATACCTATTTACATGCACACCTAGAGCATATTACAGCTCAAGCTCATTTTCCAGAAAAGGTAATTGTATTCCTTAATGCAGAAGGGAAAGTAGTAAACTATATGGACAAAAAGGAATTATGGGATAAAATAATGGACGTAAAAGAAGAGGAACCGATCGAGATACAAGTAACCAAGGAAGAGGCTTTTGATAAGCTAAAGCCTTATTTCACCCTAACTCCCTATTATGTATATGATTCAGAGGATAAAAAGTGGGTACTATCCGGAAAATTAGATTGTGATTACTTTGTAGATGTGAAAAGTGGTGAAATCACCAAGTTAAATGGTTCCTTTTTTATTAATTAATAGGAAATATTATTCATGCGAAGGATTTTGCAAGAACAACACCAAAGATTTTTAAACAGAAGGAGGAAGTAGAATGGACTCTTCCCTAGAATTACAAATGCTCATTCAGTTATTTGAACGAGCTGCACTTTTACTCATTACTTTATTTTTTATGACACGAGTTCCGAAATTTAAAGAAACATTGCAAAAGGAACATCACTCTCCTACTGAACTAACATTAATTACCTTGATATTTTGCGCCTTTGCCTTATTTGGTACCTATTCAGGCATCCAAGTAGAAGGTTCGATTGTGAACATCCGAACAATAGCGATTATGTCAGGTGGTATCCTGTTTGGCCCCTGGGTTGGGATTGTAACAGGAATTGTATCTGGTGTACATCGTTATTTAATCGATATTGGGGGCGTCACTTCTATCCCTTGTTTAATTACAAGTATTTTAGCTGGGGTTGTATCCGGTTATATTCATCTTCGCGTGAAAAAGAATAGTCGCTGGATATATGGAATTATTGCGGGGATGCTATGCGAAATGCTCACGATGATTCTTATTTTGCTAATGGCAGATCCATTTGATTTAGGGTTAGATATTGTATCCATCATTGCCTTACCGATGATTTTAGGACAAGTCAGTATCGGGTTAATTGTATTAATGATTGCTAGTGTAGAAGGGGAAAAAGAAAGAATTGCTGCACAGCAGGCACAGCTAGCCCTTAATATTGCTAATAAAACATTGCCGTATTTCCGTTCCATTAATGGAAATTCCTTACGTACCATTTGTACCATTATTAAAGAGGATATTCAGGCTGATGCCGTGGCAATAACGGACACAAAGGATGTTCTTGCATATGTTGGATTTGGAGAAGAGAAATACAAAATTGGCCAAGAAATTATTAGTGATTTAACAAAAGACACGATTCGAAGTGGGAAAATCACAATCCGAAATAATATCGCTGACCATCACACCCCACAAATTCATTGTTTATTGGTTATTCCATTGGAAGAAAGGGGCGTTGTAACCGGTACCTTGAAAATCTATTATCGAAAGGCCTATACGATTACAAATACGCTCCAAACGATGGCGATTGGCTTAGCACAAATTATCTCTACCCTTATGGAAGTTTCACGAGTAGAACAAATGAAGGAAGAGGCAAATAAAGCGGAACTTAAAGCTTTACAGACAAAAATCAACCCACATTTCTTATTCAATGCTCTAAATGCAATTGCTTCAACGACCCGTCGCAATCCAGAAAAAGCACGAGAATTGATAATTAATTTATCAGGGTATATGCGCTATAACTTAGAGGTAGGAGAAGAGCTTATTGATATACAGCTAGCCCTTCAGCAAGTAAGAGACTATATCCAAATTGAAAAAGCGCGTTTTGGGAATAGGCTACAAGTGAACTATGAAATAGATGATACCCATATTAAGCTTCCAAGTCTGCTTATCCAACCATTAGTGGAAAATGCTGTTGTTCATGGAATTTTAAAGCGGAAGGGACCTGGAGTTATCACAATTGCAGTCAAAGATTTAGGAGAAAAGGTTCGCGTTAGTGTACGAGATACAGGTGAAGGCATTGCTCAGGAAGTAATTGATCGCCTCGCGAAAGAAGAAGTATCATCAAAACAGATCGGTTTAACGAATGTCCATCAACGAGTAAAATTAACCTATGGAACAGGCTTGATCATTCGAAGATTAGAGCCAGGTACGGAAGTTTATTTTGATATAACGAAGGTGATAGCATGAAAGCAATAATTGTAGAGGATGAAATTCCAGCAAAAGACGAATTAGAATATTTAATTAAGACACATAGCAGTATTGAAATTGTTGCCTCATTTGAGGATGGTCTAGATGTGCTTAAATTTTTACAAGAGAATGAAGTCGATGCCATTTTCTTGGATATTAATATTCCGTCTTTAGATGGAATGCTCTTAGCAAGCAATATTAGTAAATTTGCCAAAAAGCCTTATATTATTTTCACGACAGCCTATAAGGAGCATGCAGCACAGGCTTTTGAATTAGAAGCATTTGATTATATTTTAAAGCCCTACGAAGAAAAGCGTATAGCAGCGATGCTTGCAAAATTAGAATCAGCATATCAAAGGGAAAGTAAGGGATCAGAAGAAGTCACAACAGAGGTAAATCGTCGTATCAATCTGCGCAAAAATGAAAATATTATTGTGACAGATGTAAATGATATTTATTTTGCAGAAGCAAGTGAAAAAGTAACAGTAGTTTATACAAAATCAGAAGAATATATGATGCAAATGAGCATTTCTGATTTTCACGATAAATTGCCACAGGATACTTTTTTTCGCTGCCACCGATCCTATACGGTGAACCTTTCGAAAATCCATGAAATTGTGCCATGGTTTAATCATACTTATCTCGTTCGATTAAAGGATATGAAGGCAGAAATACCAGTTAGCAGAAGTAAAGCGAAAGCATTTCGACAACTTATGCATCTGTAATTACCATTCATTCCGAATATAGGGCATTTCATTCTGATACCGGTTTCAAAAAGCTTTCAGGCGGTATAATTTAACTATAAATAGAAAGCATAAACAACCTTTTATAGTAGAAAATACTGTTTATAAACCGAGTAGAAAGAGGAGATCGGAATGAAAGAACGAAATGGAAGTCGCCTTCTTATAGTTATTGGTACAATTATTGTTCAAATGGGATTAGGAACCATTTATACATGGAGCTTATTCAATCAACCGCTCGTTGATAAATTTGGCTGGGATATAAGTGCAACTGCAATTACTTTTTCGATTACAAGTTTTGCACTAGCATTTGCTACTCTTTTTGCAGGCAAGCTACAAGATAAATGGGGATTGCGTCGCTTAATTGCTATCGCTGGAATTTTCCTCGGTGGAGGATTAATGTTAAGCTCTCAAGTATCTTCTTTATGGATGTTATATCTTGTTGCAGGAGTAATCGTTGGTTTTGCCGACGGTACTGCATATATTACTTCCCTATCAAATTTAATTAAATGGTTCCCTGAGAAAAAAGGATTGATATCTGGTATTTCTGTAGGGGCATATGGAACCGGTAGCCTTGTTTTCAAATATTTAAATGCAAGTTTTATTGAATCATTTGGTGTTTCAACAGCCTTTTTAATCTGGGGTATTATCGCATTAGCAATGGTTGTGGGAGGATCATTCCTCTTAAAAGAAGCGCAAGAAGTAGAAACAAAAACAGCGTCAGTAACAGCTCAAAAGAATTACACAGTGAAGGAAATGCTGAAAACGAAACAAGCATACCTACTCTTTGTTATTTTCTTTACAGCATGTATGAGCGGACTGTATTTAATTGGAATTGTCAAAGATATTGGTGTCAGCTTAGCTACTTTAGATGTTGCGACAGCAGCCAACGCTGTTGCGTTAGTAGCAATTTTCAATACAATTGGACGTATTATTCTTGGAGCATTATCTGATAAAGTAGGACGAATTAAAGTAGTATCTGGAACATTAGTAGTAACTGCTATAGCAGTCACTGTTTTAAATGTAGTGCCATTAAATTTCCCACTATTCTTTGCCTGTGTAGCAGCAATTGCATTCTGTTTCGGAGGAGTAATTACCGTCTATCCGGCCATTGTCGCTGATTTCTTTGGTCTGAAAAATCAAAGTAAAAACTATGGAATCATCTATCAAGGTTTTGGATTCGGAGCACTTGCTGGATCTATGATTGCAGCAGTACTAGGAGGATTCCATGCAACCTTTACGGTTATTACAATATTATGTGTGATTTCATTTGTTATTACATTGATTATTCAGCCACCATATACGAAGACAGAACCGAAAGAGAAAAAGGCACGTCGCCCTGAATTGGCAAATCGCCTTGGGTAAAAACTAAAATGCATAAAGAAAAGAAGTCAGTTATGTTAATCGTAACTGACTTCTTTCTATTAACTGCTTACGCAATTGCTGTTTCTTTTTTGTGTTTATTATTTCTTCTATTGTTCCATTGCTTTTTGATATATGGCATTGCATATCGGTCTAGACCAAATTTACCTGCGTTTGCACCTGCTACGATAACGAATATTGCTAATAGAATCATTTGTCCATTTGTGCTTACTGTTCCACTAAATAAGAAGGCAAAGTTCATGACCATTCCCATCAATGTTGCAAAGCTTGTGAATAAACCTAGGATTAGTGCGATCCCTACTAGAACTTCTCCCCATTGAACCATGAAACTGAATAAATCCGCATTTGGGAGTGCTATATGTTCTAGAAATGTTGCCCACCATCCTTGTACTGCTGGGTGATCACCTGTGCTATTTGCAATTGCCCCTTGTAAAAATCCACTTGCGTCAAAGCCACCACTTGTAATTTTTTTATAGCCTGCATGGATAAATTGATAACCAAGATAAATTCTAAATATCGCTAAAATTCCGGCAACCACTTTATTATTTCTTAATAAGTCTAACATTTTACTCCATCTCCTTAAGATTAGTTATCTGATTATATTGTTCACTATTTCACATTTCTTTTTACAAGATCTTGTTTGTTTCTTACTACACTTATATAATATCACCATTTCCAACGTAATAAAGATGTTTGTGATGTAATTCACATTTAGTTCACAAAGTTATGTCTGATTGGTGAACTACCTTAATTAAGTATGGTCGGTATATTCGAATGGGATTAGACCACAGAAAAGCGCCAGTTTTCCAAACCTAGATACTGAATCTGCTTTTCGAGTCAAAGTATCTTTTGCCATCTCCGTAAATGTGAAAATTAATGTCAACATTTCTATTATTACATACCATGCCTAATGGAAATCAACGATATAAGTCTAGATTGATAGAATCAAAAGGATCAAATCATTTTTTTATGCTTTTCCACATAGATATAATGTAAGGGACAGTATAAGAAAATACGTCTTTAGTCGTAGACAATATTCCATTTAAAGTCTATAGCAAAAAATAGCCTGTTTACGTTAAAATAGAATTAAATAAAACGTACATTTTTGAAACAAATGTTGATTAGGAACGTATAAAAATTAAAGGATACAAAGGCAGGAGTCGATTATAGTGAACTCATTTTTAATGTTTTTAGTGCGAACAGGCATCTCTTTTCCTGTAGGTGCTTTAACATGGTTAATTAGTTATGTGGGATTTGATCAATATTTCTTCCTTTCCGTTGCATATGGGATAGCAGCAACCGCTGTTACTTATTTTATCTCTGATGGTGTAATCAAGCATCAGTCAATGGTAAGGCAAGGATTATCAAGAAAGGAATATAAATTTATCCAGACGCAATTAAAGGAAGCGAATGAGAAAATTAGTCGTTTAAATCGACACGTATTTGCCATTCGTCACTTTCCTTCCTTTAAACAAAGAATTGATTTAATGCGCGTCACAAAGAAAATCTATCGATTAACGAAGGAAGAGCCACGCCGTTTTTATAAAGCGGACAAATTTTATTATTCTCACTTGGATTCTTTAGTGGAGATTGCTGAAAAATATGCACTGTTATCAGCTCAACCCAAAAAGAACAGGGCATTACAGGCAACTTTAAATGATACAAGAAGAACATTAGAGCAGCTTTCCAGAACGCTAGAAGACGATCTTCATGAAATACTGTCAGATGATATCGATGATTTGCATTTTGAATTAGATGTAGTAAAGCATACTTCTTATAAGGAGAAAGACAAGGATTTGATAGATGAAAGCAGGCGGCCTAAATGACAGATGAACGAGAAATGAAAACTATTTCAAATGATTATTTCTCTGACCCTTTAGGAGAAAGCAATAATTTGTTGATGAAAAAAGGCGAAACAGCTGAAACTGTTCGCCTTATTGATGTTTTGCCACCAGAAAATCAGAAACGGGCATATGAACTGGCGGCTAAGCTTGATCCAACTAATCACCGAATTATGATTTCTTATGGAGCAGAAGCTCAGAAGAAATTGCTGTCTTTTTCTCACATGATGATTGAACACGTTCAGCGAAAAGATGTCGGAGAAGTAGGCGATGTTGTTGGCGAATTAATGGAAAGACTAAATGAAATAAATCCAGATGAATTACGGGTAGAGAAGAAAGGATTTTTTCGCAGATTATTTAGCAGGCCATCTAAAAGTGTTCAGGAGGTCCTTTCTAATTATCAGAAAGCGAGTGCGCAAATAGATCGCATGAGTGTCCGTCTTGAGCGCAGCAAAAATGTCCTGACTGCAGACATTCATCTATTAGAGCAATTGTATGAAAACAATAAAACATATTTCCAAGATTTGAATGTCTATATTGCGGCGGCGGAAATGAAGTATGAAGAAATGACAGAAAAGCTTATTCCTGAGAAAAAAAAGTTAGCGGAAGAATCAGGGGATCGGATGAAGTTACAAGAGGTAAATGATTTCATTCACTTTGCTGAATTACTCGAGAAGCGTATTTTCGATTTAAAAGTCAGCAGGGAAATTACCATACAAACAGCTCCACAAATCCGCTTGATTCAACATACGAATCGAACTGTGATTGATAAAATTCAGTCATCAATTATGACTGCGATTCCACTATGGAGAAATCAAGTTTCCATTGCTTTAACGCTTCTAAGACAGCGGTATGCAATGGAAACGCAAACGAGAATAAACACAAATAGGGTAGAATCAAATGTAAGAGAGATGGCAACAATCGCAAATGAAAATCAATCAGCAATGCAGGAAATAGAATCATTAAAAGAAACACAGCATAAATTGATGAATTCACTAGAAGAGACACTGCAAATCCAAGAAGAAGGCAAGCAAAAACGAAATCAAGCAGAGCAAGAGATTGTCCAAAGAGAAGGTAATTTAAAACAGTCATTAGATACGGCTAATAATAGGTATTAAAAAATTTGAATTTCTTCCGTTTCTGTGGAGAGAACATGAAATATAAAACTAGTAAAAAAGAGGCTGGGAAATAAGCATTTCAACCAACAACAAACACGAACTATAATGTAATTAAATTACAAAAAAGTTCGTGTTTGTTTTTTTAGAAAAAGGTTTAAAAACGAAGTGTAATGGAGCGGAAGACGCTCGACTCCTGCGGGAAATAGAGGAAAGGCTGAGACCCCGCAGCGCATGCGAGGAGGCTCAGCTTCCTCCCCGCGGAAAGCGAGCGTCTGTAGCGCAATGGAACGACTTAGTTTTTACACTTAACTATATTAAAAAACATTGATAACCATCATGAGAAAGTAGTTTTATTTAAGAGCTAAATTAAAGATTGTTCGTCTTTAAAGACTAGTTATTTAGTTTTGTCCCAGCCTCTTTTTCTACTATAAGCTTAGTAAACTGACGGGGCAAGTTAATAAAAAGGATATTTACATATTGATAACGAATTGTTGGTGAACAGAGTAAAGACGGAAGGGTGTTAAGGTGATGATAGGAATTAGTATAGCAACGAAGTGGGAATTTGAAGCGACATTGGAATATTTCGACATAAAAGATAATGAACGCTTTAGTTATCCTTATGGGGAGTATTTCATTAGAGCTATTAATGATACCGAACTTATTTTTTATAGTACTGGTGTAAGAAAAGTAAATGGTGTTGGTGCTAATCAGTATATGATTTCTAAATTTAATTTAATGAAAGTAATCGTTGCTGGAACATGTGCAGGAATTGATGATAGGTTCAGTAATTTAGATATTTTTGTACCTGATGCAGCCGTTCAATATGATTGCACAGTAAAAGAAATCGAGCCTTTTATTAAACAATCTTTCATAGTTGATATAGATTTGTCTAAATATGGAAATGGTTTTTATACCGGAACAATTGGCACCGCTGATAAAGCAGTAGTTATGTGGAAGGACTATTTAGAGCTTAAAGAAAACGAAATAACAATAGCTGATACAGAAGCGGGGGCAATTGCTTATATCTG